>JBDLIY010000267.1:0-5847 GCA_039714635.1 Planctomycetota bacterium | reverse complement strand
AGGATCGCCGACGGCGTGCCCCGCGTCCTCGCTTGCGCCGGCTAAGCCCCCAGCCGTTCCCCGCAGTTGTCGCAGAAGTTCGCGTCGGGGTCGTTCAGTTCGCCGCACTCCGGGCAGGAGGCGGTCTTCGAGATGGCTTCGCCGCACTCGTTGCAGAACTTCGCGTCGGCGTCGTTCTCCCCGTTGCACTTGTGGCAGCGGACGACGACCGAAGACTCGCCACCGGCACCCTCGCGCAGCCCCTCCGCCACCGCACTCGTGATCTCCTTCACCGCGCCGCGCGTGCCGCGGGCCACGTAGTTGACGGTGTCCGTGGCCACGGGGGCGACCTCCCCGGCGACATAGCGCGCGGCGGCTCCCATGAACCCGAAGCGCGTGACGAAGATCCCGAACATGAGAAGCAGACTGCCCACGAAGACCATCCAGGACCGGTCGGGGCTCCTCTCGCGATTCCCGGAGTGCATGTCGAAGTTCCCGAAGCTCTCGTGAAACTCGTCGTTGGCCCGGCTGAAGCTCACCACGCCGGTGACGATGAAGACGAACGCCACGAGGCAGAGCAGCGGCCCGACCACCCGGCAGAAGTTCCGGATCCCGTCGTGGCCGTCGTGACGGAGCCGATCCCCTCGACCCGATGGTTCTCTCCGCGGACGTCGGCGCATGGTTCTCCCTCCCATTCCCGGACGCTACCGCATGGAGTACGTCGAGGGAAGACCGGAACTTCACTCCGGTGCGGAAGTTCGCCCCGCCGGCCGCAGTCTGAACGGGAGAGGGTAGAATCGGATCGGGAATCGCGATCGGGGGCTCCGATGAAGACGTCGCACCTTGCAGGTCTCACCGCCGTTCTCCTGCTCCTCCTCCTCGCCGGGCCCGCCGAGCCGAAGGGCAGGAAGGGCGGGACGGACTACGTCAAGGACGCGCGGTTCGCGCTCGAGGAGATCGAGAAGGCGTGCGGCCACTTCTTCCGCGCAAAGGACATCGACTGGAAGAAGGTCTCCGCCGAGATCCTCAAGGAAGCGAAGAAGGTCAAGACGGACCAGGACCACCTCGTGCTCCTGTGCCGCATCGTCGGGAAGCTGGAGGACGGCCACGCGAGCGTCCGACCCCTCACCGAGAAGGCCAAGGCGGTCAAGTGGCCGTTCGCAAAGACCGTCCGGCAGTCCGGGCCGGGGATGTTCTGGTGCCGGGTCGGGAAGCGGATCTACGTGAAGAACTGCTGGTCGGCGGCGGAGGACTGCGCCATCAAGCCCGGCATGGAGGTCGTCAAGGTGGACGGCCTCCCGGCGATGAAGTGGCTGGACGGAAAGATCGCCGAGATGCGGGAGTTCGGCGGCTACTCCACCGACGAGCAGGCGTTCTACGCCGCCTGTCACTGGGGACTCGCGGCGGACCGGGGCACCGGGACCTCCTACGAGTTGAAGAAGATCGACGGCAAGCGCAAGAAGGTCACCGTCACGCGCCGGAAGGCGCCCACCACCCCCGTCGGCCCCGCGATCTTCCCCGAGGGGCTCTCGCAGGAGGGTCGCCAGCACTACGGGAAGCTCCCGTCCGGGTTCGGCTACATCCACCTCCGCGACTGCCCGGGTTCGCTGCCGGCGCAGATCGACAAGATGCTCGGTGAGATCGGCCACGTGCCCGGCCTGATCCTCGACTGCCGCGCGAACGGCGGGGGCGGCTTCGATCACGACGCGGTCCTCGGGCAGTTCGTCCCGAAGGGGCACGAGATGCCGCGGGCGAAGGCCTACAAGATCAAGAGCCACGGGGAAAACCCCTACGGCGGGCCGATCGTCGTGATCGTGGACGCGGGCTGCCGCAGCGCCGGCGAGACGATGAGCGGGATGTTCAAGGAGGACGGACGGGGCTACATGATCGGCGAGAGCCACACGGCCGGCATGTCGTCGTCGAAGAAGACGATCCCGCTGCCCTCGGGGATGTTCGCGATGTACGTCTCCGTGCGGTCGAACAAGGCCCGCTTCAACGGCGGCCGGGGCATCGAGGGCGTCGGCGTGATCCCCCACGAGATCGTCCCGTACGACCCGAAGGACCTGGCGAAGGGCGTCGACACGCAGATCCGCCGGGCCGAGGAACTCCTGAAGGACTTCCCGCAGGGAAAGGTCCCGTACCGGCCGAAGAAGTACGGCTGGAAGAAGTAGTGCATCAAACGGTGTCAGGACCGTTTCAACGCGTTTCCAGGCACCGCCTCCCCGTGCAAGCGCCGATCGCGGTGAAACGGTCCTGACACCGTTTACGTACTCACGGCTATCTGTCGTGGATGAGGTCGTAGACCCGCATCTCGAGCCACGGGTCGTCCGGGTCGATCTCGAGCGCCAGCTTCGCCATGCGGACGGCCTCGTCTCCCTCGGCCAGCGCCAGCGCCAGCCCCGCGTAGTAGTCCCCCACCAGCGGGTCCAGCTCGACGGCGCGGCGGAGGTACTCGATCGCCTTCTCCTTCTGCCCCTTCGCCTTGACCGCCTGGGCGGCCCGGTAGTACGTGACCGGGCTCGTGCTGCCCGCCTCGATCGCCTCCCGGAAGAGGCGCCGGGCGCGGACCTGCCAGCCGCTGTCCCAGGCCTTCATGGCCGCCTTGTCCAGGCCGCGGGCGGAGGTGATGGCGAGGTCCGCCGTCACGTACTGGTGCCAGCGGGCCTCGAGGGTGTCGACGTCGGCGTCCTTCTTGAGGGAGAGGAACTGCTTGAACGAACTCCAGACCACGTCCGGCTCCACCGTCGTCAGCCCCGGGTTCCCCTGGGGAACGCGCTTGATGCTCTTGCCCCGGGCCAGGCTCGTGACCCAGCTGCGGAACTTCTTCCCGAGCTTCTTGTCCTCCATCAGGAAGTGGGCGAGCGTCCAGCCCCACGTGTAGTGCTCGTACATCCGGGGCGTGCTGACGAGCTTCTTCAGCCCCATCATCTCGCCCTTCTTCACCTGGAGCTGGACGTCGGCGAGGCGCCCCTCCTGGATGAGGCCGACGGTGAGCTTCTTCTTCTTCGGGTCCCACTTCGCGGCGCCGTAGTACTCGGCGAGCGCCTCGCTGGGGAAGTGGGGCATCACGAATCTCGGGTCGAGGAGCATCTGGAGGTAGTGGTTCGCCTCGTGGAAGAGGACCTCGCGGGTGTACTCCGGGTCGAGCCGGTCGTAGTAGAAGTGCAGCTCCAGCGGTTCCACGAACTTGAAGTAGCCACGGGCGTTCGAAGGGGATCCGCTCGTCCGCAGGTAGTTCTTCAGGCTCCCGTAGAAGGCGACGTTCAGCTTGCCGAGGTTCTTCGGCTGCCCCACCTTCCAGGTCTTCGCGAAGGACTCGTAGTAGGCCTCCATCATGTCCCGGTACTTCTCGAAGATGTGCGGCGGGACGGTGGCCTCGAAGTTGAAGTGCTTCGTGCTCTCCTCGTGGCGGTTCCGCCACTCCTTCCGGGCCTTCACCTGCCTCACGTACTCGCGCCGCTCCTCCAGGAGCTTCTGCACCGCGCGCGCCCGGGCGGCCGGCTTCAGCCACCGGCCCCGGAACGGGAGAAGACCCTTCTCGAACTGTTCCTTCTCCTTCGCCGTCTTCGGGACGAAGTCCGTCTTCCCCTCGATGACGACCTCGCGGACCAGGGCCTTCGGGACGAAGACCTCCCCGTTGTCGAAGTGGATGGTCACGCCCTCGTCGGTCTTCGTGAGCTTCTTCCCGTCGACGATCCGGCCGTCCTCGAGAAGCATCAGGTCGGCGGCGGCCGTCCCCGCGAGGAGCAGAAGGACGGCGGCGGTGGTGGCGATGATCTTCATGTCCTCTCCCCTACTCCAGCCAGGCCCGGAAGGACCTCTCGAGCTTGTTCCAGTCCTTGTCGCTCCACTCTCCGAAGGCGCGCTCGAAGAGAGCCTTCAGCGTCTCCGCTTCATGCTCCCGCCAGTCCTCCGCGCTCTTCTTCATCCGCTCCTCTTCTTCCTTCTCCAACTCCTCCTCGGACTTCCCCTCCTCGTCTTCCGGCCCCTCGGCCAGCCGCTTCTCGAACTCCGCGCCCTCCTTCTCTTCGATCTCCTTCCGGTAGGAGCGGAGGCCGGTGATGTACTTCTCGAGGAAGACCTTGCCCTTCTTCGACTTCGCTCCGGGCCCCTCGAGGAAGAACCGCACGAGGGCTCCGCACTGGTCGGAGACGTGCCACTTCCCCATGAAGTCCTCGCCGGTCAGCGTGATCAGGTCGTTGATCGAGTAGAGTTCGCCCTTCCGCGCCGCCATGCGGAGCTCGTCCTTCCCCCAGGCGTCGTTCTTGAAGACGACCTTCGACCCCTTGAGCTTCGCCCCGCCGACGTACTCGTCCAGGCCCCGCCGGAGCCAGGACGGCAGCGACCAGTACCGGGCGTAGCGGTCCTTGTCCCGGAACCAGTCGTTCATGATCTCTTCGTTGAGGCTCTCCGTCGTCCAGTCCATGCTGAAGGACTTCGGATCGACGTAGGTGACGATCTCCCGGGAGTCGGAACTCCACCAGCCGCCGGAGCCGCTCTGGTAGGCGCTCCTCTCGTCGGAGCTGGCACAGATCCGGATGATCGGCTTGCGGACCGCCTCGTCGCCCAGGTAGTCGAACGTCTTCTCGAGCCAGGCCATGAGCGCGACCGCGAGAGTGGCGACCTTCATCGCGTCCTTCCGGTCCACGTGGGAGATGATGTAGACGCCCTTGTACTCGAAGGAGATCCAGCCCCTGGGCAGGCCCTCCTTCGCCTTGCGGAAGGCGGCGGCCTGCCGCTCCTCCCGGTACTTCTTCCGCTCCTTCGGCGTCATGTCCCACTCGTCGACCCGTTCGACGCGGCCGCTGCTCGAGCGCGCGATACTCCCCTCCCGCGCGATGAACTTGAAGGACCGGAGGCAGGCGTAGACCTCCTTCTTCAGCTTCTTCTGGTAGTCCGCCTCGAGGATGATGAACTGCACGACGTAGTCGGCGTCGTCCGCGTGGAACACGCCGGCGATCAGGCGCTTCTTCCCCCCGTAGGTGAGCTTGTCGATCTTCGCCTCGATGAGGGTCCACGAGAGGTTCTTGCCCTTCTTCTCCTCCTTCAGGCTGATGTGCCAGCCACCCTCGTGAAGGTTCTCGTCGAGGTAGTGCTCGTAGTCCCGGTACGGGTTCTTGATCCGGATGAAGGTGTCGTCACCGTCCGTCGATCTCTCGACGCCGCGGTCCTTCGTGACGGCATCGGGGAACAGGATGACGAGCATCTCCGGCCGGTAGGACGAGGCGAACTCCTCGGAGTGGTCGGTGTAGTCCTTGGCGGAGAGATACTTGCCGACGATCCACTGCTCGCCGGACTTGATGGGAACCTGCGTCCACTTCTTCGGGTGCGAGATCCGGTAGCCCATCTTCTTGTTCTCGTGAACCTGGGCGTTGGCCGGACCGGCCAGAACACAGAGCAGTGTGAGGGCCGCGATCGCGGCGACGGCGGTGCGCATCCTGATTCCTCCCCTCCCGGATCTCCCTCCGGGCACATCACTCCATACGGATGAGGCGCGAAACGGTTCCCTGGAACTACGAATCCGACCGGATTCTAATTCAAACCCGTAAACCCGCACTCCTTGAATCCGAATTCCTCGCTCCCCCGGACCGCAGGTTTGCCCCTTGTCTCCGTGGTGTTTCCGATTCGTCAACATCGCCCGTTCGCTGTCGGTCGCGGGGTCCGGCCCACTACAATCCGCGCTCGTCCCGCCCCCGGGAAACCGCTTTGGACAAGACCCAGACTCCCTCCACGTTCTGGAAGCGCGCCCTCGCTCCCTACACGAAGCCGAGCGTGGGGCGGAGCGTGCTTCAGATCGTGAACACGTTCCCTCCATTCGCCGCGCTGTGGACCCTGATGTACGTCTCGGTCGGGCGCGACTGGCCGTAC
>JBDLIY010000266.1:0-5863 GCA_039714635.1 Planctomycetota bacterium | reverse complement strand
GGGCTCCCGCGTCGTGATCCTCGCCCCGTACTTCGCCGAGTACGACTTCTACATCGAGGCCCACGGCGGCCAGGTGGAGCTCGTCCAGACCGACGCGGAGTTCCAGATCGACGTGGGCGCCGTCGAGGCGGTGATGGGGCCGGACGTCGAGGCCGTCATCATCAATTCGCCGAACAACCCCACCGGCGTCGTCTACCCGCAGTCGGCCCTCGCCGAGCTCTCCGGGATGCTCGCGGCGAAGGAGGAGGAGTACGGCCAGGAGATCTACCTGATCTCCGACGAGCCCTACCGGCGGATCACCTACGGCGATGTCGAAGTCCCGTGGATCTTCCACCACTACAGGAACTCCGCCGTCGTCACGAGCCACAGCAAGGACCTGAACCTCGCCGGCGAGCGGATCGGCTACGTCGCCCTGAACCCCGAGATCACTCCCGTGAACGAGCTGTTCCGCGGCATGGTCTTCACCCAGCGCGCGCTCGGCATGGTCAGCGCGCCCGCCACGATGCAGCGGGCCGTCGCCGATCTCCAGGAAGTGACGGTGGACGTCTCCGACTACGCCGGAAAGCGCGACCTCCTCTGCACCGAGCTCGCTCGCATGGGCTACGAGTTCCTCAAGCCGGACGGCGCCTTCTACCTCTTCCCCAAGGCGCCCGGAGGGGACGACGTCGCCTTCGTGAACCGCCTGCTCGAGGAGCGCATCCTCGTGGTGCCCGGCGTCGGCTTCGGCCGCCCCGGCCACTTCCGGATCTCCTTCGCCGTGAAGGACGAGAAGGTGCAGGGCGCGCTCGAGGGCTTCGAGAGGGCGATCCGCGACATGTGAGGTCGACGATGGGGGGAACGCTTCTCAAGCGCGGGCGCCTGGCGGCCACGGAGCGGATCGAATTCCGCGGCGGCGTCGCGGTGAGAAAGACCCTCTTCATGCGACCGCGCGTCCCCGGCCTGTCGGAGGACTTCGACCGCTGGCTCGCCGCGCGGGAGGTCCGCCAGATGCGCCGCGCGGAGGGCGTCGAGGGCGTTCCCCGGATCCTGGCGGTGCCGGCGCCGAACGTCTACGTGCGGGAGTACGTCGAGGGAACGGCGCTGCCGCGCGCCCCGACGCCGCCCGGTGAGTTCTTCGACGCGCTGCGGGAGATCGTTCTCGCCCTCCACGCCCGCGGCGTCACGCACAACGACCTCCACAAGGAGGCGAACGTGATCGTCACGCCGGACGGTCGCCCGGGGTTGATCGACTTCCAGCTCTCCCTGTCGCCGCCGCGGGACTCGCAGCTCTTCCGGATCCTGGCCCGGTTCGACCTCTACCACGTGGCGAAGAACCGCCGCCACCGGACGGGCGTCGAGTTGACGGGGGAGGAGGCGCGGCTCTTCACGGAGACGCGGGCGTTCCGGAGCTTCCACCGGAGACTCGTCAAGAAGCCGATGAACCTGCTGACGCGGCGGCTGTTCCCGAAGGCGCTGGGGAAGCTGCCGACGGACACGGACCCGTAGGAGGAATCATGGCCCGATCGATTCTCTTTCTGTCGCTTTCGATCCTCGCGGGTTGCGCCGCTGCTCCGGAGCCGGCACCGACGGGCATCCGCGAACTCCCGCACCTCGACACCACGCCGCCGGAGCTCCGGGCGGAGATCGACCGACTCACGGCGGTCCTGGTGGACTTCAACGCGGGGGCCGACGGGCTCGACGCGCAGGAGCGCCTGGTGGAGATCGGCCGGCCGGCGGTGCCGAAGGTGCTCTCCGCGTTCCTCCACACGGGGCCGTGGGAGGAGATGGAGGCCATGATCAACGCGTGCGTCGTGGACGGGACGCTCCGCCGAATGGTGCCGGAGGAGGCGAAGATCCCGCGCCTGATTCCGTTCGCGAGGCCGACCGCGAAGACCGTCCGCGGCGTGGTGACGCTCTGGTTCGAGTGGTGGGACGGGAACCGATCGATCAAAAGTGATGGATAGCCTGGCAGAACAGCCCATAACGGATAATATTTGACCTGTTATGGGTGTCGAATCTCTTCAGCTCCTCACCCCGGATGACGTCGAGCGACGGCTGGCGGACCGGATCCGGGACGAGCGCCTGCGCAGGAACTGGAAGCAGAGCACGCTGGCGGAGCGCTCCGGCGTCTCGGTCCCCACGATCCGTCGCTACGAGAAGACGGGGCGGACAACCCTCCGGAATCTGCTGCTGCTCCTCGAGGCGCTCGGTCGTCTCGATGAGTTCGGGAATCTCCTCCGACCGCCTCCCGCGGCATCGATCGAGGAGCTGGAGGCCCGGGTCGCGGCCCGTGGGAAACCACGCCGCCGGGGGACCCGGTGAAGACGGTGAGCGCTCCCCTCGACTCGATCGGGGACTGGCTGGTGGGGAAGCGGGGGGCGTTCGATCCGTCGACCCTTTGACGGCGCGGCGGGCGGGGAGCTACCATCTCCGGTCGACAATCCCCCGGGAAGAGGAGGGACCCATGACACCCGAGAAGCAGATCGTTTCCGCACCGGAGTCCACGAGCACCACCGAGATCGAGCCGCTGGGCTACCTGGCGTCCTACGACGCCGTCATCGACCGCGACTACGCGTACGCCTTCTGGAAGGAGACGAAGACCAGCGACGGGAGCTTCACCATCCGGTTCAAGGGGGCCTGCACCGGCGGCGGGAAGCTCGACCCCGGCCACCCGTCGTTCCGCTCGAACCTGGCGGCCGCCGCCCGGAACGGCGAGGAGCACGTCGTGCTGGGCTTTTCGATGAAGCCCTCCGAGTCGGACCCCCGACAGGTCGAGCTGCGCACCTTCTTCGACACGAAGACGCTCGCGCCGCAGCACATGGAGGCGCACCTGGTCACGCGCTACGCGGACGGTTCGCCCACGGAACCGCAGGTCCTCAGGATGGACTGGCCCGGCTGAGCCGGCGGGGGGCTCACTCCCGTCCCAGCACCAGTTCGATTCCCGAGAGGATTCGCTCGAGCAGATCAGCGGGCATGACACCCTCCCGCTCCGAGACGTCGGATCGGTCCAGCGTGACCACCTGGGATACGTTCGCGACGCTGTCCCGGTCGAGTCCGCTCTCGTCGGGGGCGAGAGGCACGTTTCCCGGCGCGGCGGCCAGGGAGAGGTTCGAGGTGATCGTCACGCAGACCGTCGTGGGGATGCGGGATTGGTTGAATGCGTCCCCCTGCACGACGACGACCGGCCGGCGGAAGCCGGGACCGGAGCCGGTGGGGTCAGGCAGTTCTGCCCAGCGCACGTCGCCCTGGCGGATCACCACTCGGATTCCCTGAGAACCTTCGCCTGCGCGCGCTTCAGCGTCTCGTCCAGTCCTTCGGGATCCTCGCCGTACACTCGATCCAGCGAATCCCTCACGGTCTCGTCCTGACGGATGGCCAGGTACAGGCGGATTGCATTCGCATAGAGCCGGCTGCGACTGACGCCCAGACGCGCGGCGAGGGACTCAGCGCGGTCGAAGAGTTCGTCGGGGAGGGAGATCGCCGTCTTCATGGGTGGAAGTATAACTTTTGGTTATACCGCTGTCCAGTCGTGAAGTTCTCCGCACGGGCCGACGCCGGACACGCGGGGACCGTGAAGTACGCCTCTCGCGGAGAATCGCCCAGACCCTTCCCCGCTGAATCGATCGGATGAGCTGGACCCGGCGGGCCTCGAGGACAAGCCCCGCGGGCCGAAGAAGGGCAGCCGGTTGCCCGAGCACACCAAGCTGAAGAACTCGCGGAAGCGAGTCAGGAAGACGAAACGAACCAGGGCCGCCAAGGCATGATCACTGGGAGGATTGACGCCCGCCACGTCGCGGGAAACTCAGGGCCGTGGTGCCGCGCTTTTTTTGCCGCTGTCCGCCGCGACTCTCAACCGCCGCTCACAGCCACGCCCACCCGGCCATCTGCAAACTCTTGTGAGTGCGGGGTTGCGAATCGCAACCGTCGAAGATGGGGCAGACTGATTCGGGTTGTGGCCGCCGAGCCCCCCGGGGGCCGGGAGGCTCGGCGGCATCCGGGCGTTCCCTACCCGATCGCGTCGATGTCGCGGCGGAGGTGGGACTTCTCGCGGGCGGCCTTGTTCTCGTGGATGACGTTGTTCTTGGCGGCCTTGTCGAGGAGCTTCATGGCGAGGGGGAGGGCGGCCTCGGCGGCGGCCTTGTCGCCGGCCTCGATCGCGGTGCGGACCTTCTTCAGCTGGGTCCGCATGCGGGACTTCTCCGCCTTGTTCTTCTCGCGGATCTCTTCGTTCTGCCTGACGCGCTTCTTGGCCTGCTTCGACTGCGGCATGTTCTTGGTCTCTCCGGGGGCTCTCAGTCGCCCGCGTTCTGCTTCAGCGTGGTCATCTTCTCCGCGATGTCGCGGTAGTTGATGTCCACCTCGTAGATCTTCTTGTACTCGGCCAGGGCCTCGTCCACGAGTCCCTGCTTCTCCTTGAGCAGCCCCAGGCTGTACAGGATGTCCTTCCCTCGGCCCGACAGACCGGGGGTCTCTTCGAGGGCCTTGACCAGCTGGTTCTCAGCAAGGTCGAACAGGCCCTTCGCGATGAAACAGTTGCCCAGCTCGGTGAGGGAGTCGATCTTCCGGCGCGGGTCCTTCACCGTCTGCTGGTACTGGGCGATCGCGTCGTCCACGTCGCCGTGCTCGTGGAGGGCCCGGGCGAGCCGGTACCGGATCCCGAGGTCCGTCGGGTGCTCCTGCGTCCGCTTCCTGAACTCCTCGACCGTGAAGTCGAGCCTCTCCGCCTTGAGTTCCGCCAGGCGGTTCGTGTCGCCGGCTTCCTCGGCGGCCGCGATCTCCCGGTCGAACCGGGAGATCCGGAGTTCGCCGGCCTTCTCGCGGAGCCCGAAGTTCGTCGGGACCAGCTCGTAGGCCCGCTCATACGTCTCGATCGCCTTGTCGTACTCGCGGATCGCCGCGTACTGCGCGGCGAGCTCCGCCACCAGCTTCCCGTTGTCCGGGTCGATGGCGACCTGCTGCGCGAGCTTGTCCGCCGACTCGCGGATGTGATCCGCACCGCGGACCACGCGCGCCTCGTCGTGCAGCTCGGTCTGCTTCTCGGCGTCGTTCATCAGGTCGCGGGAGCTCTTCGCGCGGTCGATGCCGGTCTTCGTGATCGACACCTCCGCCGCGACGTTCTTCCGCATCCGGCTCGCTTCCTGGTCCCGGGGGTCGATCTTGATCGCCTTCTCGTAGACCTCGAGCGCGCGGTGCGGGTCGCCCGTCTGGTAGAGCAGGCGGCCCAGGCCCTTCAACGCCGTCAGGTTGTTCGGCTCGTTTTCGAGGACCCCCTCCCAGGCGGCGATGCCGGCGTTCTTGTGACCGGCCTTCTCCGCGGCGGCGGCGAGCGCGGCGGACAGCGCCACGTTCTTCGGGTCCTTCACGAGTGCGTTCTCCAGGGCGATCATCTTCTTCTCGTGGCTCTTCACGAGCCCCGCGAAGAGGGCGGCGAGCTTCGGACCGAAGGTTCCCAGGTTCCGCGACAGCGCGCCCGGGTAGTACGCCTCGACCTTCTTGAGTTCCGCCTTCCGGAGGCCGCGCCGGCCCTCCAGGTGATCCGGCTCCAGGGTGACGGCCTGCATGTACAGCTCGATGGCGAGGTCGTACGCACCGCGTTCGAACGCGTCGTTGCCCTTCTCCACCAGCTTCTGTGCGTGCATGCGACCGGTCTCCGTTGAGGGATTTCCCCATGGGGGCATCCACATCCCGCAGCGCCCTGCAGCCAGACATGCAGAAGCCGATCCGGACACGACCGATCAGCATCCGGGTGGCCCCTTCCGACCACAGGCAGCAGCGACTGTCGACGCCGATTGCCCCGAATCGAAGGAAAGCCGAGGAATCTAGCGGCTTACGGCGGTTACGGGCAACAAAAACCCGTCCCGCGACTGTGTCACCATGATACCGT
>JBDLIY010000265.1:0-5896 GCA_039714635.1 Planctomycetota bacterium | reverse complement strand
GTTCGTCCTGGACCCGGGAGAGTTCGGCTACAAGACCTTCCGGGTCACCGCCGTCGCCGAGGACCGGGGCGGGAACCGGGCGGAGAGCGAGCCGGTGAAGGTGCGCTTCTTCCGCGACCGCAAGGGGCCGGCGCTGAAGATCGTGAACCCGGGAAACGGGAAGACGGTCGACGGGAAGACGAACCTGGTCGCCGAGGTGGAGGACGACTCGGGCGTCGGCTCGGTGGAGTTTTACATGGACGGGAAACGGTTGGGGAACGCCATCACGAATCCGCCGTGGGAGGTGGCGTTCGACGCGAACTCGGTACCGAGGGGCGTCCACACGCTGACCACCGTCGCGACCGACAGGCTCGGCAACGAGACGAAGAAGTCGATCCGGTTCAAGACGAAGTAGGTGCCAGTATCCGATCGACGACCGCCGCCACGTCGGATCGCGGCCAGACCGGCACGCCGGGGTCCGTCTCGTCATCCGTGACCACCGCGAGCACATCCGGGAACTCCGGCGCCAGCGGCGCGCCCCCCGCCGCGGCCCGGTAGACCTCGATCTTGCTGCCCGGGCGGTCGATGAAACCCTCCACCAGCAGGAAGTCCACGTCCGTGAACAGCGGCAGGACGCGGTCGATCGGGTCCTCGTCGCCGGCGTCCAGGTACACGCCGATTCCGGCCGTCGAAGAGAACGCCGCGGGCTCCGCCCCCGCGTCCCGGTGCAGCCAGGAGTCCTTCCCCGGCCGGTCCACCGGGTGATGGTGGGAGCTGTGCTTGAACGTCCCCACGTGAAGCCCGCGCCGCCGCATCTCGTGGACGAGGTCCACGACGAGGCGCGTCTTCCCGTGGTTCCGCCGGCCGATCACGTGGAGGATTCTCACTTCTTCACCGTAAAGGAGAGGGCCGAGTCGCCGCACGCATCGACGCACTCCCCGCAGTTCCAGCACCACATCGATTGCGACTCGCCCGCCGCGGGCCGGATGCCCATCGGACAGACCGGATCGCACTGCCCGCAGGCGGTGCAGCGGTCCGGCGCATGCCGCACCCGCAGCCGCCGCCACCGGCCGAGCAGCGCCAGCATCCCACCGAGCGGACAGAGGTGGCGACAGAAGAACCGGGCCGTGAACAGGTTGAGCAGGAGGATCACGACGATGAGCGCGCCCTCGATCGCGACGGTCCGGAAGAAGACCGCCATGAAGATCTCCCGCCCCACGAGCGCCGGCGGCGACCAGAAGCAGAAGAGCGGCACCCCGGCGGCCAGCGCCGCCGCCAGTTCCGCGGCGAGCACCCAGAGGATCGTCGACCGGGGAAGCGTCACGTGGTCCGGCCGGGCCCGGGGCCGGCACATCGACCGGTCCGTCATCTCCTGCAGGAGGTTCACCGGGCAGACCCAGGAGCAGAAGACGCGGCCGAGGAGCAGGACGACGAGCAGCGTCGGCAGGAGCGCCCAGAGGAGCGGTACCCAGATCGACCCCGTGAGCAGCAGGCTCTCCAGCCCCTCGACCGGCGAGAGGAACGCCAGGCCGAAGACGTCGAGCGACTGGTACCAGCCCGTCACGCCGGTGAAGGCGTACTGCCCCGCCGCGAGAGGCACGGCGAGGAGGAGCGCCATCGCCCCGACCTGCGTCGCGTTCCGGCCGTGCCGGATCACGAAGCGGCCTCCGGCGGCTCGACGTTGATCGCCTTCTTCCCGGACTGTCCTTCGACGGGACAGGCGTGGACGCAGATCCCGCAGCCGGTGCAGCCCTCGTCGATCACCTCGGGCCTCAGGAGCGGCAGGTCGATGGCCTCGTCGGGAAACGGGCAGACGTTGTAGCAGGTGCGGCAGAGGAGCTCGCCCGTCCAGCTGACGCACGTCTTCTCGTCGACGACGGCGAGACCCATCCGCACGTCCCGGTCCTCGATCGGCCGCAGAGCGCCGGAGGGGCAGACGTCGACGCACTCCATGCAGAGGTAGCAGGGAACGTCCCGGATCTCGACGACGGGCGTCCCGGCGTCCACGCCGTCGCGGGCGTCGAGAAGGCGGATGCACCGGTACGGACAGACCTCGGCGCAACGGCCGCAGCGCACGCAGGCGGCAAGGAAGTCCCCCTCCGGCACGGCGCCGGGGGGCCGGAGCCGGTTCACCGCGACCGGAGCACTCCGCCGGCCGCGCAGCGCGAAGCCGGCGGCGGCCGCCGCCCCTACTCCGACCAAGCCTCCGGCCAGCCCGCCGAGGAACGCCCTACGACCGCTTCTTCTTCTTCTTGAAGGGGTCGGGGCGGAGCTCTCCGGATTCGATCCGTCCGATCTCGTCTTCCGCATTCAGGTAGGCCAGTCCGACCGTGAGCACCTCGTCCATCGACGAGATCGTCTTGACGAGATCATCCATCTCGTCGGAGGTCGCGGTGTCGAGCACCGCGATGATGTTCCCCTGATCGTCGCCGCCCTCCACCGAGACCGCGGCGATCCCCGAGAGCTTCCCCTCGACGACCCCGCGGTCCTCCGGAGCGGCCGTAATGACAAAGCCACCGATCGGCATTTAGCCCGACCTCGTCGCCGGGCTGTCCGGTCCCGAGGGGCGGTCGCGGCGCATCGTTGCGTCGCTCCTCCTCAGCGACCCACGAGGGTCGCTTCGTCGTCTCTCCTTGCGCTGCATCCCCGCCTGCCTCCTCAGGACTCGTTTCATCTCCGTTGATGTGCACATGCGACTGAGGCGCACATCCCGACAACGAGGCCGGACTAGATCTGGACCACCACCGGTTCGATGGGAGTGGGCCCGGAGACCTTCCTGATCCGGCAGGCGCAGATCTTGAACTCCGGCTCCTTGCTGCCGGGGTCGATCGCGTCCTTGCAGACCTTGTTGACCATCCGGTCCTCGCCCATGTCGTGCCAGTAGGCGAAGACCATGCCCTCGATCGGCCCCGTCTTCACCTTCGCCGGCATGACGACCTTCCCGCGCCGCGACTCGATCTCCACCATGTCGCGGTTGCGGATCCCCAGGCGCTTCGCGTCGGCCGGGTTGACCTCCACGAACGAGTACGGGTTCGCCCGCAGCAGTTCCGGCACGCGCATCGTCATCGTGCCGGTGTGCCAGTGGTCGATGATGCGGCCGGTGGAGAAGTACATCGGGTACTCCTCGTCCGGCTCCTCGTCGGCGCCCTCGTGCGGCCGGATCCAGACCCAGAGCTTCCGGTCGGCGTGCGCCGGGCCATAGAACTCGTACGGCCCGTCGCCGGTCGACTCGGAGTCCGCCATCGGGTCGATGCCCTTCACGAACTTCATCACCGTGCCGCCCGTCTTCGCGAACTCCTCCGTCGGGGCCGGCCACTGGACGCCGTCGTCCATCCCGTCCAGCACCTCGTAGGTCGCGCCGCGCAGGTCGTTGTCGCGGTGCGCGGTGAGCTTCTGGGTGTACTCGTCCCAGATCGCCTTCGGCTGCTCCCGATCCGGGTCCTTGTCCATGAAGGGCTTGACGCACTGCTCGATGACCGGGTCATCCATCACCTTCGCGAGCCGCCGCGCCCATTCCGTCACGATCCAGGTCTCCGGCTTCGCCTCGCCGGGCGCGTCCACCGCCTTCGGCGTGATCTGGGAGCGGCGCTCCGTGCAGCCGTAGACACCGGTCTTCTCGAAGTGGAAGGCCGTCGGCAGGACGAGGTTCGCGACCTCCGTCGTGCGCGTCGGGAAGATGTCGGTCACGACGATGAAGACGTCTTCCCGCGCCATTCCCTCCCGGTACGGCGTCATGTTGGGAAGGCTCTGCACGGGGTTCGTGCAGTTGACCCACAGCGCGCCGATCTTCCCGTCGTTGACGGCCGAAAACAGCGCCATCGTGTGGTAGCCGGGCTTCGGCGGGATGCGCCCCTCGGGGATGCCCCACGCCTTCTCCACCTGGCGGCGGAGCGGCTCTTTCGCGACGAGCCGGTGGCCGGGCAGGATG
The DNA here is from genome assembly GCA_039714635.1 of Planctomycetota bacterium. Lineage (GTDB taxonomy): Bacteria > Planctomycetota > JAJSAM01 > JAJSAM01 > JAJSAM01 > JBDLIY01. The sequence continues at coordinate 1,989 of JBDLIY010000265.1, read as the reverse complement.
TGGCAGAGGCCGCCGCCCTCGCGGACGCCGCCGCACGCGTTCGGCTGGCCGGTGAGGGAGAAGCTGTCCGCGCCGGGCTTCAGCAGCTGCCCGGTGAGCAGGTGCAGGTTGTGGATGAGGTTGTTCGCCCACACCCCGCGGCGCCGCTGGTTGATGCCCATCGTCCAGAGGCTCATCGTGGCGTTCGACTTCGCGAACCACCGCGCGGCCTTGCGGATGTCGTCCGCGGTGACGGTCCCGCCGCAGATCTCGGCCGCCTTCTCCGGCGTGTAGTCGTCGAGCGACTTCCGGTACGTCTCGAAGTCGACCTGCTTCTTGTCCTTGCCGACGCGGAAGACGACGTTGTCGCGGATGAACGCCTCGTCGTGGAGCTTCTCGTCGAGGATCACGCGCGCCATCGCGTTCATCATCGCGAGGTCGCTCCCCGGCTTGAACGCCAGGTGCAGGTCCGCGATCCGACTCGTCGCGGAGACGCGCGGGTCGGCGTTGATGACCTTCACGCCGTCCGGGTTGTCGAGCTTCCGGCGCATGACCCGGCGGAACAGCACCGGGTGGCACTCGCTCATGTTGCTGCCGATGAGGAAGAAGCACGTCGCCTGCTCGAGGTTCGCGTACCCGCCGATCGGCTCGTCGGCGCCGAACGACGTCAGGTAGCCGCCCACGGCGCTCGCCATGCAGAGCCGCGGGTTGCCCTCGACGTTGTTCGTCTGCAGGCCGCCGCGCATGACCTTCTGGAAGAGGTAGGTCTCCTCCGTCAGCGCCTGGCCGGAGCCGTAGTACGCGACGGAGTCGTTGCCCTTCGCCTTGACCGAATCGGCGAAGCCCTTTGCCGCGATGTCGAGCGCCTCGTCCCAGGAGATCTCCTTGAAGGACTCGCTCTTCTTCGCGCGGTAGAGCGGCTTTACGAGCCGGTCCGGGTGCGCCATCACGCGGTAGAAGAGCATCCCCTTCATGCAGAGGTAGCCCAGGTTCGTCCGCGATCCGGGCACGCCGCGGAGCGCGACGGGTTTCCCGCCCTCGAGCCCCAGCTCGACCCGGCAGCCGACGCCGCAGAGCCGGCAGGTCCCGCGGACCCACCTCTCGGCGTCGCCGCCCGACTGCGCCAGCGCATCGTGCCGGGGTGAGAGTGAGAGGCCGATGTAGGCGGCGGCCGTCGCCGCCGCCGTGGTCTTGATGAACTCACGCCTCGAGACGGTCATTTCTTCACCTCCTTGCGCGCGTGGCCGCGGAAGCGATGGGAGACGTGGCAGTCCGTGCAGGCGACCTTCTTCATCCGGCTCGTGACGTGGCCGGCGTGGCAGGTGGCGCACCGGTTCATCTCCGGCACCTTCGCGAAGTTCTCGTAGGTCCCGTGGCACTGGTAGCACTTCACGTTGCCGATGCCGTGGGTGGACTCGTGCCACTCCTTCCAGACCTTCGGCGTGGCGATCTTGTGGCACTGTGCGCAGGGAGTGAGCTTCATCTCCTCCTCGATCTCCGGGTGCGCGGCCGCCACCTCTCCGGGGGCCGGCTTCTCCGGCGCGGCCTCCTCCGGCGCGGCCGGCTTCTCCTCCGGCACGGCCTTCTCCGGCGCGGCCTTGTCTTCGTCGGGTGCGGCCTCCGGCGCGGTCATCGAGCAGGCGATCATCGCCGCCATCGCGACCGTCAGGGTGAGGAGGACGGACAGGATCTTCACGGGGCACCTCCGTCAGATGGGGGTCGCCGGGTCGCCCGAACCCGGACGTACGTGTCCGGCATTCTGCCCGGTCCGGTCCACCGGATCAACCCGTCGTGTTTTTTCGCGTCACCTCACGCGGGTCAGCTGCCAGGAAACCGAGCCCTGGGTGAACGGGTACTTCCCTCCCTCCGGCAACGGGTTCGTCACGCCCCGCCCCCCGGAGATGCTCCCGGGCAGTCCCTCCGCGATCGATCGAGACCGCGTCCCTCACTTGAGCGGCCAGAACCAGACCTCCGAGCATCTCTTGAAGTACTCCCCGGTCTTCGTCCTGG
>JBDLIY010000264.1:0-5936 GCA_039714635.1 Planctomycetota bacterium | reverse complement strand
GCCCTGAAGGAGGTCGTGGAGGAGGTCGAGCGGGCGATGATCGTTCGCGAGCTCGACCGGACGGACGGAAACAAGACGAAGGCGGCGGAGGCGCTCGGTCTGTCACGGCTGGGACTGAGGAACAAGATCGAGCGGTACGGGTTAGGTGAGTAGGGCTGAGCAGTCATGCCGGCACGCGGAGGCGACTTTTTTGAGGATTCGAACCCCCCGCGCCACCTACCATGTTGCGGTCACGTGAAGTCGTACGTCCTCTGTAAAACAGACTTTGCATAGATCTGGATCCGGATTTGACAAGCGGGTTTTACGCGTCACGGGCAATCTCTCTTCCGGTCGCGAAGCCGGGCTCAAGGCCGGTTTGTGGAATGAGTTGATTGCCAGGCGTTTACGTCGGATGAGTGGCGAAATCGCTCACCTTGACAGCTTCCCGGCGGCACGACGGTTGCGCTCGATCGGACACGATCGGCCCGTGACCACCGGCCGCTCCCGTGGAAAGAGGACCCTGCCATGCCGAAGTTGATCGTCATGTTCCCGGAGGGGGAATCCACGACCGTCGAGCTCGCGGAGGATTCCGCCTCGATCGGCCGCCTTCCCCAGAACACGATCCAGCTGGACGACGTCGCCTGTTCGAGGCGCCACTGCCAGATCCTCCGGATCAAGTCCGGTTTCGAGCTGACGGACATGAAGAGCCGGAACGGGACGAAGGTGAACGGCGTTCCCCGGGACCGCCACGTCCTCTCCGACGGCGACATCATCGAGATCGGCGCGGTCCGCATCACGTTCCGCGAGCAGTCCGGCGCCGAGGACGAGGTCGTCCTCGAGGACTACGGAACCGAGTCCGAGGTCGCGACGGAAGGGGACTGCTCCCTCGTGTGGGGCAGCGGGGAGAACAAGGGGAAGAAGGTCCCCCTCTCCGCGGACCGGACCACTCTCGGACGCAAGGAGTCGAACACGGTCGTCCTCAAGGACCAGATGGTCTCGTCCTACCACTGCGAGGTCACGAAGGAGGCCGGCGGCTACGTCCTGCGCGACCTCGGCAGCACGAACGGCTGCGTCGTGAACGGCGAGAACGTCTCCGAGTCCTCGCTCTCCCACGGCGCCCGGATCCGCCTCGGGAAGACGGTCTTCGTCTTCGTGGACCCGGCCGTCGCGGACTTCGAGCAGGCGATGGCCGAGGAGGAGGAGGCCGAGAGCGACTGGGGCATGATGCGCGCCCAGGTCGACATGGCCCGCGTCAAGCGCAAGCGGACCTGGAACCTCATCGTCTCCCTCGTGGCGGTCGTCTTCTTCGGCGCGATCATCGGGTTCGTCACCTGGAAACCCGACGCGGTCCAGAAGATCATCGGCGTGGAGGATACGCCGGTGATCACCACGGTCGCGGGCAACCTCCTGCCCGACCCGTCCTTCGAGGGCGAGGAGGCCGTCAGCTGGACGGCCGGGGACGGGGATCCGGAGGCGGTCGGCGTCCTTCGCGTACTGTCCCGTCAGGGAAAACAGTCCCTGGTGGTCGCCGGCCCGGAGGCGGGCTGGGGGATGACGGTCGCGCGGTGCGGCAAGGTCACGACGATCGCCACCGGGAGCGCCTACCGGATCTCGGCCTGGATCTGTCCGGACGCGCCGGAGACCCGGGCGCGCATCGGGATCGAGTGGCTGTCCCTGACGTCCGGAGAGAAGGCGCGGAGCCGCGGCTTCTCCTTCTCCGGCTTCGCGTCGGGCACGGGCGGCTTCGAGGAGGTCTCCTCGGTCGTCAGGGCCCCCGGCGGCGCCGACCACTTCCGCGTCGTGGCCGCGGTCACCGGGCCGGGGAGCGCGCGCTTCGACGACGCGGCGCTCGTCAAGTCGGACGAGGCCGCGCGGCCCGCCGCCGAACTCTCCAGCGGCCCGTACACGGTGCGGATCTCCGAGGATGGCGTCCTCTCCGTCCAGATGACCGGTGAGTACCAGCTGTGGGACGGCGGCGTCTCGGTGGTGATGAAGGACGGAAACGTCGCCGTGGCCGGCGCGACGTTCCGGGTCGACCGGCTGAAGACGACCGAGGGCGACTCGGGCAACGGCATCCGGGCGGACGGGACGGTCTTTCTGCCGGACGGCGACGAGATCGCCGCCGCGCTCACGCTGGAGCCGATGGACATCGGCGCGACTCTCGGGTGGCAGACGCTGGAGGTGCCGGAGGGCGTGGCGGAGGCGGGACTGTCCTTCTCCGTTTCCCGCGAGTGGCTGACGGGCGGCGCCTCGTTCGCCGCGAAGTCCGGTTCGCGGGCGCTCGGCGGCGACACCGACGCGGCCGACGTGGAAAAGGTGATCCTCGGCGGGCCGGGCCAGCGTCTCTCTCTCGACGCGACGAAGCCGGTCCGGCTGTGGATGACGAGCGTCGGAGGCGAACTGCGGCTCGCGCTGCTCTCGCCCGCGGACGCGGGCGCGAACACCTTCCGCGCGATCACCGACTTCGCGGAGGAGAAGAAGAAGGCCCGCGGGGTCCTTTCGGAAGCGCGCGCCGCGAACAGCGCGCGCCTGTACGGGAAGGCGATCGGGCTGTATCAGCGGGTCGTCAACGAGTTCCCCTACGAAGAGAAGGTCCGCGCCGAGGCCCAGAAGGAGGGGGACGAGGTGATCGCGACCGGCCAGATGAAGCTCAAGGAGGCCAGGAAGCTCTATGAGCGCGCGAAGGACTTCAACGACACGAGCGACATGAAGGCGTCGCTGGCTTTCGCGGAGTCTCTGCACCTGGAGTATGAGGGACACGAGATCTCGGACGCGGCCCTGAAGCTGGGCCAGGCGGTCGGCGCCGACCTCGCGGAGAAGGGCGATGCCCTGCTCTCGACGCGGATCGGGAGCCTGATGAAGCAGGCGCAGGAACACCTGAAGCACGGGCAGAAGCGGCTGGCGGCGCTCTTCCTCGAGCGCGTCGTCGCCGAATACCCGGACACCGGTCTCGCCGCGGAAGCGGGTAAGCTTCTCGACGAAATCAGGGCTCAGTAGGAGAGGTCCCGATGGCATCCACCGGAACCGGAGTCGTGATCGGCTCCCACTCGCTGAAGGTCGTCCAGGCCCGGAAGAAGGGCCCCGTCCTGAAGCTCACGCGCATCGCCAGGGTCCGCATCGACGAGAAGTGGGCGGACCGGCCCTTCGACGCCAGGAAGCAGGAGTACATCAACTCCCTGCTGACGGGGATCGGGTTGAAGCCCGGCGACGCGATGATGGGCCTCACCGGCCGCGACCTCATCATCCGCTACACGCACGTCCCGCCGGTGCCGGACTGGCGCCTCGACATGCTGATGAAGTTCGAGATCGAGGAGGTGAGCGAGCAGTCCGGCGGTGAGGTTTCCGCCGACTGGGTGCGGCTCGACATTCCCGAGGCCGTCTCCGGGGACAACACGATCCTCGTGGCGCTCGCCAAGAACCAGGCGCTGCTGCCCCGGATCCAGATGCTCTCCGGCGCCGGCCTCAAGGTGCGCGGCGGCTGCCCGAACTCGATCGGGATGTTCCACTCCTTCGTGACGTCGGCGAAGATCCCGGAGGACGAGGTGACGCTCCTGATGCACATCGGGGCGGAGAACACCGACATCGCGATCCAGAAGGACGGCCGGCTCCTCTTCGCGCGCAACGTCTCCGGCGGCGGACGCCTCTTCACCGAGGCGATCATGAGCCAGTTCAACGTGAAGTACGAGCGCGCGGAGAAGATGAAGGTCCAGAAGGCGGACGTCACTCCGAAGGCGTCCGTTTCGTACGAGGACTCGCTGGCGGAGAAGGTCAGCAACGCCGTCCTCGGCGTCACCGGCCAGTTCGTCTCGATGGTGCACTCGTCGGTGATGTTCGCGAAGGCCCAGACCAAGATCAAGGACCTCAACGTCGACCGCGTGGTCCTCACCGGCGGCGGCGCGAATCTGAAGGGCCTGTCGGACTACCTCGGCTCGAACATCGGCCTTCCCTGCGAGGTCTTCGATCCTTCCGGCGCGGCGGACCTGTCCGGCCTGGAGGCGGAGGACGCGGAAATCCTCGAGCAGGACGGCGCGGGCCTCGCGGTGGCCATGGGGCTGGCCTCCATGGCGCTCGACCGCCAGGCCTTCAAGGCCGAGATCCTCCCCGACGACTATCGGAAGCGTCGGCGGTTCGCGGAGCGCGAGGTCTGGATGGTGGGAGCGGGCGCGGTCCTGGCGCTCCTCATCGCGATCCTCTTCTACACGTCCGGCCGGGACCTGGCGGAGGCCCGGGCGGAGAGCACGGCCCTCGGCCAGAAGCAGAGCGACCTCAACCGGGCGAAGACCGACTTCGACGCCGCGCAGGAGGAACTCGCCCGGTTGGAGACGAAGTGGCGGCACCTCCGGGACATCGCGCGCACGGGGCCGGCGGTCCAGCGGGCTCTCGGCCTGTTCGCCCGCGTGGTGAAGGAAGGGGAGTTCAACGAGATCCACGCCACCCTCGTCAAGACGAAGGGGGAGGATGTCATCGTCTCTCCGAAGGACGACCCGGAGGATCCGGACGGCCGCCCCGGGGACGAGACCTCGAAGGTCCACCTCGACATCCTCGTGGAGTTCAAGGCCGAAGTGCAGCCCCTCGGGCGCCCGGCCGCCGGCGTCTACGCCGACTTCGTCGGCCGGATGCGGGAGATGGCCGGTCGCGAGAAGGACGTCACGCTTTCGAACAAGCCGCTGCAGCAGGGCAAGAGCTTCACCTTCACCCTGCGGTTCAGTCCGCCGGAAGCGCTCGAGCCGGAGCCCCCCGAGAACGGCGGCGGGGCAGAGGACGGCGAGGGGGAGGACAACTGATGGACAGCATCTGGCAACAGCACAAGAGCTTCATCCTGAAGATCCTGGCGGGGCTGGGCGTCTGCCTCGTCTGCTGGATCATCGGGGCGAGCCTCTCCGACGCGAACCTCTCCGACCTCGAGAAGGGGAACCGTTCGAGCCGCCGCCGCATCAAGACGACGGAAGTGCCGGACTCCGCCACGACCGGCGCGGTGCGCGAGGCGGCGACGAAGCTCGAGAACCGTATCGTCTTCACCGCCCAGCGGATCGGCGAGACCCGCGAGGGCGAAGACCTCCGCCGCGGGATCATCGAGGGGCTGCTCCGACGCTACGGAATGGAATCCGACGCCGACCGGGACCGGTACCTCAACATGGCGCGGCAGAGCCCGGTGGCCTGCGTGATCGACCTCGCCGGCAAGGCCCGCGACTACCTCATCACGATGGCCGGCCGGAACAGCGTTCTCCTCACCGAGGACGTGGGCTACGACAAGCTCTCGATGGAGGCGGGGCAGTTCGACCGCTACCTCATCACCCTCGACTCGATCGTCACGATCGCCGAGACGGCCATCCGGTGCGGCGTCCGCGAGGTGCGGTCGATCTCGATCGGCACGCCGCCGGGCGGGCGGTTCGAGGGCGAGGACGTCTTCATCCGCGAGTACCCGGTCACGGTGCAACTCCGCGGTCCGTCGAAGTCCCTGATCCAGTTCATCGAGAGCCTGAACGATCCGGACCGGCTGCTCGTCCTCACGGATCTCGACTACATCCGTCGGGACAAGAGCAACCGGGACCCCGACATGCTGATCGGCAACATGGTGATCTCGGCCCTCCGCATCGACCCGAAGGCCGAGATCCGGGAGTAAGGCGATGAATCGCGAAAAGATCCTCTTCGCCGTCGTGCTCGTCATCACGCTCCTCTGGGGCGGCCTGTCGCTGACGAGTCCCTACGAGCGGCAGAGCGTTCCCCGCGGGCGGGCCCTGGCCGTCGAAGTGGCCGAGGTCGAGTCGCACGCGGCTCTGCCGGAGGGGGGGCGCCTGACGACGCTGCTCTCCGGCGTGCCGGACATCGCCCCGATTCTGGGCGACGCGCGCGCCGGCCGCACGGCACTCGTCGAGCATTCGGACCTCCTGCCGGTCCAGCCCGCGACGCTGCCCGCGCCCCTGGCGCTGCCGACGCCGTGGATCGGCCTGCCCGTC
>JBDLIY010000263.1:0-5940 GCA_039714635.1 Planctomycetota bacterium | reverse complement strand
CCCCCGAGGAGGAGGAGACCGGGGAGCCGGCCGGGCCGCAGATCATCACGACCCGGGAGTTCCTCGCCGGCGACCCGGAGCACGCCTACTACCTGGGGATCGTCGACGGAAGGCTCGCGATCTTCGAGGGCAAGGCCCGGGGACCGGAACTGATCGGCTACCTGCCGGTGCAGACCGCGGCCGGCCAGGCGGCGGACGCCCCGCCGCTCCTGAAGGCGAAGGAGAAGACGCTCTCGGACCTCGGCTCCGCGTCGATCGACGCCGGCAAGGGCCTCGTCCGCCTGCGGCTCACGACGAAGACCCGCTCCCAGACGTCGCCGGACGTGTTCGTGTTCGACGTCATCCTGAAGGTCGAGGGCAGCCTGGCCGGTACGTGGCGGGGCCACACCTCGAAGTAGCAGGGTCCCCCACAGGAACGAAACGGGCCCGACGCGGCTCTCGCCGGCGTCGGGCCCGTTCGATTCCGGTCGTCGTAAGGCGGGAATCGAAAGGGCCCTCCGAAGAGGGCCCTTCAGTGCCAGGGACCTGAATAGTCGGGTAAAATTTGGGGCTTTTAACTTGGAAACAAGGGTATCACGTACTCAGACGTCACACCATTCCAGGATCCCTGAGCCTCCATTGATCCGGCCCGGGGGCCGGTTTGATTTTCAAGGTTGTTCCTGCACCAACGTCCCCCTTGATCGCAAAGGGGGTGCCATCGCCGACGGGCAAGTCCGGATTTGCCTAACCTTCCCTTCCACGCCAACTTAATCGCTGCGTAACCGGCCGGTAGCGCCCGAAAAACCGGCCACAGGGAGCGTTCCCGCACCGGCCCACCGTGCGAAGTTGCTACACTCCCGAAGAGTCGATCTTCACCTCTTGTCGCACCTGCAGCCCCGCCACGCGGTGGCGGCATCGGACACGGCCGGGACGCCGATCCCACGGCCCGTCTCGGCCACGACCTGCAGCAAGGCACATCCGAAGCGCGAAGATCCCTGAGCCGCTTCCCCCCGAGGCGGTAGTCTCCCTACCTTCCATGAGGCGTTTCCGCACCTTTCTCCAGTTTCTGCCGCGCTACCGCCGCGCCATCCTCGCGGGCCTCGCGTGCCTGCTGCTCGCGCGGGTGCTGCAGCTCGTGATCCCCCTGATCCTCGGCTCCGCCCTGGACGGGATGTACGAGAAGCCGATCGATCTCGTGGCGCAGCGGTGGCGGTCGGTGGAACTGCTCGGGCTGGCCGCGGCCGCCGGGTTCTGCCACTTCGGCATGCGCTTCTTCCTCATGCGCTCCTCCCGGCGGATGGAGCGGGACCTGAGGGACCGACTCTACGACAAGTTCCTCGATCTCCCGGCGTCGTTCTACGACCACCGGGCGACGGGCGACCTGATGAGCCGGGCCACGACGGACATCGAACAGGTCCGCCAGGCGATCGGCCCCGGGATGATGTATCTCATCAACACGATCGTCGTGGTCCCGATCGCGTTGTTCTTCCTGCTGAACAAGAGCCCGGCGCTCACGCTGCTGACGTTGATCCCCATGGTCGGCATCGCGATCCTGACGCGGACGCTCGCCCCCCGGATCCAGGGTCACTCGAAAGCCGTCCAGGAGGCGTCCGCCGCCCTCTCGACGCGCGCCCAGGAGTCCTTCGCCGGCGCCCGGGTGGTGAAGGTCTTCGCCCGGGAGGAGAGCGAGGTCGAAGCGTTCGACCGGAGCGCCGTCGGCTACCTGCAGGCGTCGATGGGCCTCGCCCGGACGCGCGCGATCCTGCGGCCGAGCCTCCACGCGCTGGAGGGTCTCGGCGCGCTGCTGCTCCTCCTCTTCGGCGCGCGGTACGTGATGGAGCCGGGCTCCATCTCCCCCGGCGACCTCCTCGCCTTCTACGCCTACCAGCGGATGCTCGTCTGGCCGATGATCGCGATCGGATGGGTGATCGCGATGCTGCACCGCGGCGCCGCGGCGATGAAGCGGATCGACGAGATCCTGGACACCGATCCCGGCATCGGCGAGCCGGAGGAGCCGGTGGAGGCCGGCGCGATCCGCGGCGAGATCGAGTTTTGCGATCTCACCTTCGCCTACGACGGCGGCGACGCGGTCCTCTCCGACCTGAACCTCCGGGTGCCGGCCGGAAGCTCCCTCGCCGTCGTGGGCGCAACCGGGTCCGGGAAATCGACCCTGGTGGAACTGCTGCTCCGCACGTACGCGGCGCCCGAGGGGACGGTGCTCCTCGACGGCGTCCCCGTCGAGCGTTTCGCCCTCGGCGACCTGCGCGGGGCCATCGGCTACGTCCCGCAGGAGACGTTCCTCTTCTCCGACACCGTCGCCGCCAACATCGGCTACGGGGTGGACCGGGCGACGGAGGAGGCGGTCCTGGCCGCCGCGACCCGAAGCCGCCTCGTGAACGACATCGGGGACCTGCCGAAAGGCCTCGACACGATGCTCGGCGAGCGCGGCGTCAATCTCTCCGGCGGCCAGAAGCAGCGGGCGGCCCTCGCCCGGGCGATCCTCACGGACCCGCCGGTCCTGGTCCTCGACGACTCTTTCTCCGCCGTCGACACGCAGACCGAGGAGGAGATCCTCAGGGAGATCCGGGAGGTGATGCGCGACCGGACGACGATCCTCATCGGCCACCGGGTCTCCACCGTGAAGAACGCCGACCGGATCGTGGTCCTCGAGGACGGCCGGATCGTGGAGGAGGGAACGCACCGGGAGCTCCTGGCGCGGGACGGCCGGTACGCCCGGATGGAACGGCTCCAGCGGCTCGAGGCGGAGCTGGAGGCATTCGAATGACCGGCTATGAAGACGAGGTCCTGGGCAAGGCGTATGACGCCCGGCTCGTGAAGCGGCTGCTCACCTACGTGCGGCCGTACCGCCGGATCGTCGTCCTCGCCGCGCTCGCGCTCATCGGGTACTCGGCGGTGGACATCCTGCCCCCGCTGCTCGTCGGCTGGACGGTCGACGGACCGGTCCAGGCGGTCCTCGACGAGCGGATCCCGATCGAGGAGGGCTTCGGCGACGTCCTCGTGTACGCGTCCCTCCTGGGCGTGGCGATCCTCCTCGGCCTCGGAGTGCGTTTCGCGCACATGTGGCTGACGGAGTACCTCGGCCAGCGCGTCATGGTGGACGTCCGCCACCAGATCTTCGCCAGGATCCACGTCCTCTCGCTCCGCTACTTCGACAGAAACCCGGTCGGCCGGCTCGTCACCCGCGTGATCTCGGACGTGGAGGCGCTGAACCAGGCCCTCTCCTCCGGTCTCGTCTCCATCTTCGGGGACCTGGTGAAGATCCTCGCCCTCGCCGCGATCCTCCTGTGGATCAACTGGCAGCTGGCGCTCTGGCTCTTCGCGATGATCCCGCTCCTCGTGGTCCTCTCCGTCCGGTTCCGGCGCCGGGCCCGCGAGGCCTACCGCGAGGTCCGGAAGGAGATCGCCGTGACGACGGCCGACCTCCAGGAGTCCATCACCGGCGTCCGCGTCATCCAGTCCTTCGGCCGGGAGGGGAAGGCCCGGGGGAAGTTCCGCGCCCTCTCCGACCGTCTGTGCGGCGCCCACGTCCGCACCGTCACCCACTTCGCGATCTTCTTCGCCGCGGTGGAGTTCGTCTTCGGAATGGCGCAGGCGCTCCTCATCTGGGTCGGGTCGGAGTACGTCGCCATCGAGACCCTGAAACCGGGTCAGTTCTTCTCCGTCTGGATGTTCATCGGCATGATCTTCGAGCCGATCCGGAACCTCTCCGAGCAGTACAACACGATGCAGTCGGCGATGGCGGCCTCGGAGCGGATCTTCAAGATCCTGGACCGGGAGGAACTCGTCGCGAATCCCGCCCTCCCGGCGCCGATGCCGGAGCGGCTGGAAGGGGCGATCGAGTTCGAGAACGTCTCCTTCGCCTACCGGAAGGAAGACTGGGTCCTCGACGACCTCTCCTTCCGGATCGAGCCCGGCGAATCGGTCGCGCTCGTCGGCGCGACGGGAGCCGGCAAGACCTCGATCATCTCGCTCGTCAGCCGCCTCTACGACGTGAACCGGGGCCGCATCCTCATCGACGGCACGGACGTGAAGGGTTACGACAAGTACGAGCTCCGGAGCCGCATCGCGGTCGTCCTCCAGGACGTCTTCCTCTTCGCCGGCGACGTGCTGGAGAACATCCGTCTCGGCCAGGAATCGATCCCCGAGGAGCGCGTGATCGAGGCGGCGAAGGCCGTGGACGCGCACCGCTTCATCGAGCGCCTCCCCGGCGGCTACCGGGCGGAGGTGGTGGAGCGCGGCGCGACGCTCTCCGTCGGGCAGAAACAGCTCCTCGCCTTCGCGCGGGCGCTGGCGTTCGACCCGCGGATCCTGATCCTCGACGAGGCGACCTCGAGCGTGGACACGGAGACGGAGGTGCTGATCCAGCGCGCCCTCGCGAAGCTGCTCGAGGGCCGGACCTCGGTGATCATCGCCCACCGTCTGTCGACGATTCAGCGCTGCGACCGCATCTTCGTGATGCACCACGGAGAGCTGAAGGAGGCGGGCACGCACCAGGAGCTGATCGCGCGCCGCGGCATCTACCGGAAGCTGTACGAACTGCAGTACGGGCTGGGCGAGACGGGGTAGCGCCGGCCGGTCAGAAGCAGGCCGTCGCACGCGGCCGCTTCATGCTCGGAAACCCGTTACGCCGACGGCCTGTCTAGAACGGATACTCCGCCGTCGCGAGCCCGACCACTTCCTCCAGGCCCTTCTTGTCGGAACACTTGATCAGGAACTCCGCCTCGTTCCCGAGGAGGACCCGGTCGCAGTAGAGCAGGAAGTCGTCCTCGCCGAGGATGTCGAACAGCGTCGTCCAGGCGTAGCGGCCGGCGGCGAGATCCTCGCCCCGCTCGATCTCCTTCGTCCGCACCTCGGCCTGAACCGCCTCGCGGCGCATGGCCTCGGCGGCATCCCGGTCGCTCTTCACGATCCAGTTGGCGTACCGCGAGAGGCCGGTCGCGAGGACCTTCACCCGGATGCGCTCCACGTGGTGGACGCGCGGCCCCGCGGAGATCTGGCTGGAGAACACGCGGGGAAACTCGAGGACCGTGTTCAGCGCCTTCACCCGCTTCTCCACCTCGTACTCGGTGGAGCGGAGGATCGTGCGATTGGCGAGGTCCTTCAGGTCGAAGTAGGGCGCCAGGGACATGGAGCGGTAGGCCGTCAGGCGCGCGCGGGTCTTCCCGTAGCCGACCCGCTCGAGACTCGCCACGACACGCTTCGCCCGTTCGATGGGATAGAACGTGCAGAGCTTCCGGCCCGCGACGGACCGGAGGTTCGCGAGGGCCGCTTCGTCCTGCCCCGAGCGGAACTCCCGCGTCGCCACGAGATAGGCGTAGGCCGCGTTGTCGGCGTCGTGCCGGTGGGCGAGCTCGATCGCCTTCCCGAGCTCGTCCGGGTACCGGTCCTCGTACTCCACATAGAGAGAGACGAGACCGGCCAGGAGGATCCCGTCGGTCGGCCACTTCGAGATCGCGCGACCGTACGTCTCGATCGCCTTCTCGAGCTGCGGCCCTTCCGCGATGAACCCCTTCAGCCGGAGCAGTTCCGCCGCCCCCGTCCAGATCTCGATCCCGTCGGCCTCGGCCGGAATGAGGTCGGCCATGGGAATCGGCTTCGGATTCACCGCCTCCGCAAAGACGACGATTCCGACCGCCTTCGAGAGCGGGCCGCGGTAGCCGCTCCGCGCGGTGGCGATGACGCCGCTGTACTGACGCCGGTCCTCGGCGGTCCCGCCGGGCCGCGTGAGGATCGCCTGCGAGACTTCCGCCAGGGTCGAGTCGGCGAAGCACTTGAAGAAGTCGTCGTACACGTAGTCCGCGCCCGCGATGGCGAAGTCCGCGAGGACCTCGGCGTCCGCGAGCATCAGCCCACGCCCCGCCAGCCCGAGGATGCGCCGCGTCTCGAACGCGGTCGTCCGGGGTCCGGCGCGACGGATGAACGTGTCGATCGCCGCCTGCT
>JBDLIY010000262.1:0-5952 GCA_039714635.1 Planctomycetota bacterium | reverse complement strand
GACCGCTCCGCCCTGCCCGTCGCGGCGGCGATCCTCGCGGACGGCGCGCCGGCGGACCGGCGGGCGGCGGCCCTGGTGATCGGGAAGTTCCGGTCGTCGTCGGCGGTCGAGCCGTTGCTCCGCGCGCTCGAGGATTCGCGCCCGGCCGTCCGCGCCGCGGCGGCCGGCGGACTGGCGGCGACCCTCGCGGTGCTCTTCCCCTACCGGCGCCTGAACTTCCGCCTCGCCGGCTACGATCCGAAGCTCGCTCCGGCGGAGGCGGCCGCCGCCGTCGCGCGGATCCGCGCCTGGTGGGACAAGAACCGGACGAAGGACTGGTAGTGTCCCGTATCATTCCGCCCTCGGCTCGGGCAACGGAGGCAACCATGCGCATGCCGCTTCACCTGGCTCACCTGGTTCACCTGGCTCTCGTCGGCATCGTCGTCGCGGCCGCGTTCCTCGCCGGCTGTGGAGAAGAGGCCGAGGTCCCCGAGGGCGTTCCGGGGCTCCCCGGGGCCGCGAAGAAGGCGGCCGTGGCTCCGCGGCTCGGCGACAAGGCCCCGGCGTTCAAGGCGGAATCCACCTCCGGCGAGATCGACTTCCCGGCCGCCTACAAGGGCCGCTGGGTCGTTCTCTTCGGCCACCCCGGCGACTTCAGCCCCGTCTGCACGACCGAGTTCATGCAGTTCGCGGCGGCGAAACCGAAGTTCGACGCGCTGCAGTGCGACCTGCTGGCGGTGTCCGCGGACAGCGTGGACAGCCACATGAGCTGGCTGAAGGAGGTCCGCGGGCTTCGCTACGGCGAACTGTCGGACGTGAAGGTCGACTTCCCGGTCCTCGCCGACCCGGCGCTGGAGATCGCGAAGAGCTACGGGATGGTCCATCCGAAGACGCTCAAGAAGGCGGCCGTCCGCACGCTCTTCGTGATCGATCCGGGCGGGAAGGTGCGGGCCACGATCGCCTACCCGCCGACGATCGGGCGCAGCATCCCCGAGGTGCTCCGCCTCGTCACCGCGCTCCAGACGTCGGACTACTACGACGTGGCGACGCCGGCGGACTGGCAGCCCGGCGACGACGTGATCCTGAAGCCGTTGGCGACGAAGGAAGCGAACGTCAAGCGCTCGCGCCACCGCAGCGCGGACTACTACTCGCTGGCCTGGTTCCTGTGCCTGAAGCGTCTCTCCGATCCGGAGCGGGCGCTGAAGCGCGCGAAGTGGCCGGCGAAGTAGGCCGACCCTCCCCTACACGAACTCGTGGACGACCTGCGGGTTCTCCGTCACGACGCGGTGCACGGGACAGCGGCGGGCGATGTACTTCAGCCGCTCCCGCTGGCATTTCCTTTTCCGGCGCGCCGAACCGGGAGAGAATCAGGGTTCTCGCCGTACCTACCCCCGGAGATCCGCCGTGAAGACGATCATCGAGCCGTTCCGCATCAAGACCGTGGAGCCGATCCGCCTGACGACGCGCGAGGAGCGCGAAAAGCTGCTCGAGGAGGCGGGCTACAACGTCTTCCTCCTGAAGGCCGAGGACGTGCTGATCGACTTCCTCACCGACTCGGGCACGTCCGCGATGAGCCACCACCAGTGGGCTGCCGTCATGCGCGGCGACGAGTCCTACTCCGGGGCCCGCTCCTGGTTCCGCTTCAAGGAGAGCGTTCAGGACATCTTCGGTTTCACGCACGTGATCCCGACGCACCAGGGCCGCGCCGCGGAGCGGATCCTCTTCTCGGTCATGTGCAAGCAGGGCGACATCGTCCCGAACAACACGCACTTCGACACGACCCGGGCGAACGTCGAGTTCACCGGCGCCGAGGCGCGTGACATGGTGATCCCCGAGGGGCGGGAGCCGGCGACCCGGCACCCCTTCAAGGGCAACATGGACACCGGGGCCCTCGAGGCGCTCATCGAGGAGGTCGGCACCGAGCGGATCCCGCTCGTGATGGTCACGATCACGAACAACTCCGGCGGCGGGCAGCCGGTCTCGATGGAGAACATCCGCGAGGTGAGCCGGATCGCGAAGCAGCACGGCATCCCGTTCTACCTGGACGCCTGCCGCTTCGCGGAGAACGCGTACTTCATCAAGCTCCGGGAGGACGGGTACGCGGACAAGAGCGTGAAGGAGATCGCGCGGGAGATGTTCTCCTGCGCCGACGGCTGCACGATGAGCGCGAAGAAGGACGCGTTCGCGAACATCGGCGGTTTCCTGTGCACGAACGACGCGGACATGGCGCGGCAGGAGCAGGACCTCCTGATCCTGACCGAGGGCTACCCGACCTACGGCGGGCTGGCCGGGCGCGACCTGGAAGCCGTCGCCGTCGGCCTGCAGGAAGTCTGCGAGGAGGACTACCTCCAGTACCGCATCGCCTCGACCCAGTACCTCGGCGACCACGTCTCGAGGGAGGGCGTGCCGATCATGGAGCCGCCCGGAGGCCACGCGATCTACATCGACGCGAAGGGCTTCCTTCCGCACATCCCGCCGAGCGAGTTCCCGGGCGCCGCGCTGGCCTGCGAGCTGTACCTCGAGGCCGGAATCCGCTCCGTGGAGATCGGCTCGGTGATGTTCGGGAAGAAGGATCCTGAAACGGGCGAGGAGATTCCGGCACCCATGGAACTGGTGAGGCTGGCGATCCCGCGCCGGGTCTACACCCAGAGCCATGTCGACTACGTCGTGGAGGCGATCCTCGAGGTGTTCCGGCGCCCCGAGACGATCCGGGGCATGTCGATCGTGTACGAGGCGCCGTTCCTCCGCCACTTCACGGCCCGCTTCGAGCGGACGTAGCCGGGAAAAAATCGGAAACAGGCGGGAGCATTGACCCGCGGCGCTTCGTCAAAGAGGGGAAGACGCCGGGAAGGGGCGTGCGCCATGCGAATCGTGAAACCACCGAGCCAGATGCTGAATCTGATCCTGACTTTGATCCTGGTCCTGCCGCTCGCCGCGGCCTGCACCTCCGCCGACTGGGCGGAGCGGGCCGACCGCGACGCGGAGGACGTCCTCGCGGAGAAGAGCGTCGAGTTCGAGGAGTTCCGGGAGAACGACCTCGTCCGGCCCGGGATGGAGCCGCCGGAGGTGGAGTCCGAGGAGATCGACCTTTCGGACGTGCCGGAGGTCGTCGGTCTCGAGGACGCCATGAAAGTCGCCACGAAGCGGAACCGCGACTACATCACGCAGAAGGAGAGCCTGTTCCTCGCGGCCCTCGCCCTGACGACGACCCGCAGCGACTTCTCGCCGGTCTTCTCGGGCACCGTGTCCGCCCTCATGACGGACTCGGAGACGACGCGGCGCAACGACACCGCGCGGATCAACTTCGGCGTGAGCCAGGTGCTGCCCACCGGCGGAAACGTCAGCGTGGGAGTGAACGGGACGAAGACCGGAGGCGATCTCGAGGTCTTCTCCGACGAGAACTCCTCGGCCGGCGTAACGGTCGACTTCAATCAGCCGTTGCTGAGGGACGCCGGCTACGAGTCCTCGCACGAGTCCCTCACGCAGGGCGAGCGGAACGTCGTCTACGCGATCCGCGACTTCGAGCTCTACCGCGAGGACTTCACGATCACCGTCGCGACGCAGTTCTACAACCTCGTTCGCCAGCGGCGGGAGATCGTGAACGCGGAGCAGGACCTGGAGTCGCGGGAGTTCGTGATGAACCAGTCCGCGGCGAAGTTCGAGGTCGGCCTGGCGACCGAGGTCGACAAGCTCCGCGCCAAGCGCCAGTACCTGTCGGCGCAGAGCGGCCTCCTCGCCACGAAGGAGGCCTACGATCTGAGCCTCGACCGCTTCAAGATCCAGCTCGGCCTGCCGACCAGCTTCCCCCTGACCATCCGGTCCGAGGAGCCGGAGTACTCGGAGGTCCCGGTCGACCTGAGGAAGGCCGTCGAGGCCGCGCTGCACAACCGGGTGGACCTCATCACGTCCCGTGACAGGGTGGAGGACGCCGAGCGGAAGCTCGACATCAGCATCAACCGGTTGCTCCCGGATCTCGACCTCGACGGTTCCTACCGGAACGACACCGGCGACCCGACGACCATCCGGAACGCCGTCTTCGGGAACTACGGCTGGACGCTCGGCATCACCCTGGAGATCCCCCTGGAGCGGACCGCGGAGCGGAACGCCATGCGCCGACGGATGATCGAGTTCGATCAGAGCCGGCGCAGCCTGACCCTCGCCGAGGACAACGTGATCCTCCAGGTCCGGGACTCCTATCGGTCCATGCGGCGGACGGAGACTTCCCTGGAGCTCCGTCGGCAGGAGATCGAGGCGGCGAAGAAGGAGGCCGAGGCGGCGCAGATCCGCTTCGAGGCCGGTGAGACGGACAACCTCGCGGTCACGGACGCCCAGACGGCCGTCCTCTCCGCGGAGAACAGCTACATTCGTGACCTCGTGTCGTACGAAATCGCCCGCATCCAGCTTCTCCGGGACGTGGGCATCCTCTTCCTCGACGACCACGGGATGTGGAGAGAACCATGAAACTCGCGCTCCTGTCTGGCGCCCTTCTGATCCTCGCTCTGCCCTTCGCCTTCGTCTCCTGCGGCGGCGGGGAGGACGAGGCGGTGACCGAGGAGACGACCTACCGGGTCGTCCGCGGCGACCTGAAGATCACCCTGACCGAGTCGGGGAGCCTCGAGGCGCGCCAGAAGACGAATGTGCGGCCGCGGATCCGGAGGGGGGAAAAGATCATCTCCCTCGTCGAGGAGGGGACGGTCGTCAGGAAGGGTGACGTCCTGGCCGAACTCGACAAGTCGACGATCGAGAAGGACATCGAGAAGTTCGAAGACCAGATCATCGAGTTCGAGACGCAGCTGAAGAACGCCCGGACCGAGTTGGAGATCCAGAAGCAGACGAACGAGAGCGAGCTGGACAAGGCGACGCTGACCCTGGAGGTCGCCCGCAAGGCCCTCGAACGCTACACGAAGGGCGAGCACCCCCAGGAAGTCATCGATCTGGACTTCAAGATCTTCCAGGCGAAGGCGCGGCTCGAGCAGGCCGAGTACCGGTACCGGAGCATTCCGGATCTCCTGGAGAAGAAGTTCGTCACGGAGGTGGAGGCGAAGGAGAAGGAGCTCGCGCTCGCCGAGGCGCGAGGCAACCACGACGCCGCGGTCCTCGCGAAGGAACTCTACGTGAAGTACACGCAGCCCATGGAGGAGGCGCAGAAGAAGGCCGACGTCACCGAGGGTGAGCGGGAGCTGTCCCGCGTGCAGGCCCGCGCCGAGGCCCGCCTCGACAGCAAGACCGCGATCGTCCGACAGAAGGAGCGGCAGTTCGCGGTGGCGAAGGGCAAGCTCGACGAGGCGAAGGAGCACCTCGGGTTCCTGACGGTCCTCGCCCCCCAGGACGGGATCGTGATCTACGGGGGCAACGCGGACCGGTGGGGGAACGTCTCCAACACCGTGAAGGTCGGCGAGACGGCCTACCCGGGCCGCACGCTCATCGAGCTGCCGGACATGACGCAGATGGACGTCCACCTGCAGATCCACCAGGCCGACGTGACGAAGGTGAAGAAGGGGCAGAGGGCGGTCGTCACCATCCCCGGCCGGCGAAGCGCGGTGTTCGAGGCGACCGTCGCGGACATCGGCTCCGTGGCCCAGAGCCGCTCCTGGCGCGACCCGATCAAGCGGTTCAAGGTCGTCCTCCAGATCACCGAGCGGGTGCAGGGCCTGCGGTCCGGCGTCACGGTGGAGACGGAGATCGACGTCGGGGCGATCGAGAACGTCCTCTACATCCCGCTGCAGGCGGCGACGATGTCGGGCGGCTCCTACTTCGTCTTCGCGAAGACCTCGGCCGGGGTCGAGAAGAGGCCCGTCCAGCTCGGCCGGGCGAACGAGCAGTACGTCGAGGTGAAGGAGGGACTCGCCGATGGCGACGAGATCCTCCTCGTCACGCCCCAGATGGTCGAGGGCGAGGCCAAGAACGGGAACGGGAACGGGAACGGGAACGGGAAGGCGGGCACCAACGGCGGACCGAACGGGAAGAAGCCGT
>JBDLIY010000261.1:0-5956 GCA_039714635.1 Planctomycetota bacterium | reverse complement strand
GAGCCGCCGAGGGCGTCCACCTTCCCGCCGACGACCCAGGTGGGGTCGGCGCCGAGTTGCGTGAGGACGTACGCCAGCAGTCCGGTCGTCGTCGTCTTGCCGTGGGCGCCGGCGACCGCGATCCCCCGGCGCTCCGCCATCAGCGCGCCGAGCGCCTCGGCGTACTTCAGGACCGGGAGGCCGCGGGACTTCGCCTCCTCGAGCTCGACGTTGCCGTCCTTCACGGCGGCGGAGATGACGAGGAGGTCGGCGTCGGCCGGGACGTTCGCCGCGTCGTGGCCGATCGCCACGGACGCCCCCGCGGAGCGCAGGGCCCGGACGGCTTCCGAGTCTGCCATGTCGGAGCCGGTGATCCGGTGGCCCTGCGCCGCGAGGGCGGCGGCGATCCCGCTCATGCCGGAGCCGCCGATGCCCACGAAATGCGGGCGCCGCGGCCTTCCGAAGGTCGTCTCCCGCGCCTTGATCAAGCTTCCGTCCTCTCCGCGATGAGTTCCCGCGCCCAGGTGGCGATCCGGTCGGCCGCGTCGGGAACACCCAGTCCCCCCGCCGCCGCCGCCATGGCCCCGAGGGCCTCCCGGTCCGTCACCAGATCCAGCACTTCCCGCCCGAACCTCTCCCGCGTCAGCTCCGCTTCCGGCACGATCCGCGCCGCGCCGGTCGAGACCATCACACGCGCGTTTCGCTCCTGATGCCGGTCCGCGTGGTGCGGATACGGCACCAGCACCGAAGGTCGACCCGTCGCCGTGAGTTCGGCGAGGGTCGTCCCGCCCGCCCGGGAGAGCACGAGGTCCGCCGTGGCGTACAGCGTCCCCATGTCCGACGTGAAGGCCGAGACCCAGGCCCGGACGCCCCGGTCCCGCCAGTTCCGCCTCGCCGTCTCTTCCGCTCCACTGTCCCTGGACCCGGATCCCGTGAGATGCAGCACCTGCACCCCGCGGGCGGCGATGTCTCCCGCCGCCGCGAGGACTCTCTCGTTGAGACCCGTCGCGCCCTGGCTGCCCCCCACGACGAGCAGCACGGGGCGGTCGGGGTGAAGCCCGAAAGAAATGGGCTTCCGTACTCCCGAAAGGATTCCCGACCGAACCGGGTTTCCGACGACCCGGGCGCGCCGCCTCGCGCGCGCATCGAGGGCGCCGAGGCTCTCCGGATAGCTCGCCGCCAGGCGGCCGCCGAGGCGGGCGAGGAGGCGGTTGGCCTTGCCCGGCACGGCGTTCTGCTCGAGGAGCAGCAGCGGCCGGCGCGTGAGGATCGCGGCCATCCCCGGCGCCACGGAGGCGTAGCCGCCCAGCCCCACGACGAGGTCGGTCCGGCGCGCGCGCATCTCGCGGACCGACTCGTGGACGGCGCGGGCGAGTCGCACGCAGAAGCGGGGCACGTCCCGCCGGCTCGCCGGGAGAAGCGGCGAGTCGAGGACGACGCGCTCGGCGTCCGCCCCCACCCACTCGGCCTCGCCCTTTCGCTTGCTGCCGTAGAGCACCGGCCGCTCGCCGAGCGCCTGCGCGAGAGCGATCCCCGGGAAGAGGTGGCCGCCGGAGCCGCCGCCGGCGAGTGCGATCCGGGCGCGGTCGGAGGCCCTCATGACGCGCTCTCCCGCGCGGCGGACGAACGGGCCACGTTCAGGAGGATCCCCACGGCGGCGAGGTTCATGACGAGGGCGCTCGATCCGAAGGAGATGAACGGCAGGGCGATGCCCTTCGGCGGCATGCTGTTGGACACCACCGCCATGTTCAGCAGCGCCTGGAACGGGATCCAGAAGCTGATTCCGAGCGCGAGGTAGAAGGCGAAGGTGTCCCTCGCGAGCACGCCGGTCGCGACCCGCCAGCCGAACCAGGCGAAGGCCGCGAAGAGCACGAGGACGAACAGCACGCCGACGAAGCCCGCCTCCTCCCCGAACGCCGGGAAGATGAAGTCCCCCGCCACCTCCGGCACGTAGAAGAGCTTCCCCGTGCCCGCCCCCATCCCCTTGCCGAGGAGACCGCCGGAGCCCAGGGCGATGAGCCCCTGCTCGACCTGGTGCGGGAGCTTCTCTCCGAGGAAGAAACCCAGGCGCTCCCGGATGTAGCCGAACCTCGTGAACATCACGATCGTCACGGCCGGGAGCAACGCCGCCATGGCGACGAGGAGATGCGTCAGGCGCAGGCCGCCCACGATGAGCACGATGACGCCGAGCGTCGCCACGAGGAGCGAGGTGCCGAAGTCCGGCTCGATGAGCACGAGCGCCGAGAGCATGGCCACCGGGAGCAGGGCCGGGACGAACCCGCGCTTGAAGCTCCGGATGTCCGCGCGGCCGGCCGCGAGGAACGCGGCGACGTGGATGAGGACGGCGAGCTTCGCGAGTTCCGACGGCTGCAGGCCGATCCCCGCGAACCGGAGCCAGCGTCGGGAACCGTTGAAGCGACTGCCCACCACGAGGACGAGCACGAGCAGCAGCGCGGTGAAGAGGAACACCTCGCGGGACCGCTTCCCCCACATCCGGTAAGGGATGAACGCGCAGGCGAGAAAGGCCGCCGCGCCGATCGCAACGCCGAGGATCTGGCGCTTGATGAAGTAGTCCGGGTCGTCGTACCGCTGCGCGGCCCAGAAGGTGCCCGAGGAGTAGATCGTGACCACGCCCACGGCGGTGAGCACGAACGCGATCACCGCGGCCGCCTTGCCGCAGACCGACGGGGAGAGCCCGGTGGCCGCGGAGCGATCCGATCCGCCGGAGGTGAACACGCGAGGGATCACGTCAGCGCACCTTCAGCAGGACGAGGGAGAGGGCGCCCATCAGCGCGGCCACGATCCAGTACCTCACCGTCACCTTCACCTCGTGCTGCCCGCGGCGGATCCACAGGTTCGAGATGGGGGCGAAGGGGAGGAGGCGCTTTCCGGTCAGGCGGTACGAGCCGATCTGGAGGACCACCGAGAGCCCGTCGACGACGAACATCATCCCGGCGATCATCAGGGCGAACTCCATGCGGGTCACGACGGCCACGTAGCCGAGGGTGGCCCCGAGGGCGAGGGAGCCCGTGTCCCCCATGAAGACCTGCGCCGGGAAGCAGTTGAACCAGAGGAAACCCAGCCCCGCCCCCACGACCGCGCCGAGGAAGACGGTCAGCTCGCCGGAGCCCGGGACGTAGATCACGTTCAGGAACCCGCTCATGTCGACCCGGCCCACCAGGTAGGCGATGACCAGGAGCGTCAGCCCGGTCATCGCCACGCCGCCGATGGCCAGGCCGTCCATCCCGTCCGTGAAGTTGACGCCGTTGGACGACCCCACGATCACGAAGAAGCCGAGGAGGATGTAGAAGGGCCCGAGCTCGAAGGTCCACGCCTTCACGAGCGGCAGCTGGAGCTCGGTGAGGTGTGCCTGGCCCCGCGTGTAGCGCCAGAGCACGGTGACGACGATCGCGGCGACCAGGCACTGGAGGAAGAGCTTGTGCCGCGGCTTGAAGCCCTTGTGGGCCGGCTTCGTCAGCTTGACCCAGTCGTCCGCGGCGCCGATCAGCGAGAACGAGATGACGGTGACGAGGCCGAGGACGACGTAGAGGTTGTCGAGCCGCCCGAAGAGGACCACGGAGGTGACGATGGCGAGCAGGACGATCAACCCGCCCATCGTCGGCGTGTCCTTCTTGCTCTCCCGGAGCTTCTGGAGCGTCTCGTCCGGGGACTCGTTCGGCTCGCGGAACTTCTTCTCCTTGAGCGCCCGGATGATCCCGGGACCGATCACGACGCAGACGAAGAAGGCCGTCAGCGCCGCGAAGACCGTCCGGAACGAGATGTATCGGACCAGGTTGAAGCCGGTGAAGTCAGAGGTGAGCGGGTACAGGATCCAGTAGAGCATTCCCTCTTCGCGGGCCTTCGGGCGCCCGCCGCCCCCTCGTCTACTTCACCTGAAAACCGGCGCGGGGGATCAGACCGGACTGGCGGCCTCCGCCCCGGCGGGAAGTTCCGCCAGGCGGGGGTACAGTCGCTCCAGCCTCATGCCCCTCGAGCCCTTCACCAGCACCACGTCCCCCGGCGCGAGCGCCACCGGGGTGTTCTCGATCGCCGCCGCCGTCGTGGGCGAGAGGTGGATCTCCCCCGTCCAGCGGTCGACGGAGATCGCTCCGTCTCCGACGTTGCCCGCGTGCTTCCCGATCGCCCAGATCGTGTCGATCCCGGACCGGGCCGCACGCACGCCCACGCGCCGGTGCAGCCGCGCCGAGTGCTCGCCGAGCTCGAACATGTCACCGAGCACCAGGATCCGCCGCCCCTCCGCCGGGATCGCCTGCAACTCCTCGATCGCCGCCCCGACGGAGTCCGGGTTGGCGTTGTAGGCGTCGTTGATCAGCGTGACGCCCCCGACCACCGTCCGGCTCAGCCGCATGTCCGGCGCGGTGAACGTCGCCAGCCGGTCGCGGATCGTCATCGGGGCCACTCCGAGCCGGAGGGCCACGCCGATCGCGGCCAGGGCGTTCATCGCGTTGTGCAGTCCGAAGACCGGCAGCCTCATCTCCATCTTTCCGTACAGGTAGAAGGAGATGCCCCCGCTCGTCCGACGCCGCCGCAGGCACCAGAGATCCGCGGACGGGTCGGCCCCGAACGTGATGACCGGGCACCGCGCCTTCCGCGCCATCTCGCGGCAGTGCATGTCCTCGAAGTTGAGGAACGCCATGCCGTGCTCCGGCAGGGCCTCGACCAGCGAGCCCTTCTCCTTCGCCACATCCAGAATCCCGCCGAGCCCGGCCAGGTGCGCCTGCCCGACGTTCGTCACCACGCCCAGGTCCGGCCGCGCGATCCGGCAGAGCCTCCGGATCTCGCCCGGATGGTTCGTCCCGATCTCCACGACGCCGACCCGCGTCTCCGAGTCCATGGAGAGGAGCGTGAGAGGAAGGCCGATGTCGTTGTTGAAGGACTTCTCCGCCTTGACCACCCGCCCCAGGGGCTCGAGGAGGTGGGCGACGAGGTCCTTCACCGTCGTCTTCCCGTTGCTGCCCGTGACGCCGACGATCACCGCCGAGAGTTCCCGGCGGTATCGTTCGGCAAGGCGGACGAGCGCGATGCGCGTATCGTCCACCCGGATCACGGCACGGTCCCGGTAGCCTCCGAGGCCCGCGAGGTCCTTCGAGATCAGAGCGGCCACGGCCCCGCGGCGGAACGCTTCCGCCACGTGTTCGTGCCCGTCCGTCCGATCACCGACCAGCGCAACGAAGAGATCGCCTTCCCGGACCTTCCGGGAATCGATGCTCACCCCACGGACTTCGACCCTGGGGAATCCGTCGGCTGGCTGGAACGCCCTGCCTCCCACGGCTTCCAGGACCCACGACAGCGGCTTCGGGTCCATCCTTACCCTCACCTCCGGTAACCGGAGCGCTATATACTGGGCCCTAACCGATAAACTACCCCACCCGGGGTAGCCCCTGCAAGGGGCAAGCGATCGGAGGGAGCCCTTCCCCCGAACTCTTTCCTACTCTTCTTCCGACATCTCTTCCGGTGCGCCGGCCAGGCGGCGCATCTCTTCGGCGACCACGCGGCGGTCATCGAAGGGAGCGGCGACCCCCGAAACGATCTGGTACGTCTCGTGCCCTTTCCCCGCGACGAGCACGATGTCGTCTCCGGACGCCCCCTCGAGGGCGCGGCGGATCGCCTTCCGGCGGTCGGCCTCGACCTCGTAGTTCGTGTGTTCCGGCAGCCCCTCCACGATGTCGCCGATGATCCGCATCGGGTCCTCGCTGCGCGGGTTGTCGGAGGTGATGACGACGTGATCCGAGGTCTCGGCCGCGGCCCGGCCCATCCGGGGCCGCTTCGCCCGGTCCCGGTCTCCGCCGCAGCCCATCACGGTGATGATCCGGCGATCCCCCGCGAACGACCGGATGTTCCGGAGGACGTTCACGAGCGCGTGGTCGGTGTGGGCGTAGTCCACGAGCACCGTGAACTCCTGCCCCGCGTCGACCGCCTCCAGCCGTCCCGGCACGACGCGCTGGTTCTCGAGGCC
>JBDLIY010000260.1:0-5962 GCA_039714635.1 Planctomycetota bacterium | reverse complement strand
CCTCCGCGTTCTCGTCATCCGGGCCGCCGGGAAGATGTTCTCGGCCGGCGTGGACGTGGGCGAGCACACCGGCGACCTCGCGAGGACGATGATCGAGACTTTCGACGGTCTCCTCGCCGCGCTTGGCCCCGTCCGACGGCACCGAGGTGTCGCCGAAGAGAGCTTCGGGCTTCGCCTCCGCCACGGTCCCGACCGGGCCTTCCATCTCGGGCGCCTTCGGCGGCGGGGCCGGAGCCCGCGGGGAAGGAGGCGCCGGGCCCCGGTCGAGGCGCCGCTCCAGATCCGTGAGTTCCTTGAGGACGCTGTCCAGGGAACGGAACCGCCCCGCCTTCGCCAGCTTGACGAGCGCGAGCGTGACGAGCGCCCGCCCCTCCCCCGTCCTCTTCACGGACGTGAGCGTCTCGGCGAACAGGCCGATCGCGTACATCACGCGCGGCTTGCCCCAGGCCGCGGCGAACTTCGCCAGCGCCACCTTCGCGTCCGCCGTCATGTCCACGAGGTCCGAGTCCTCCCCCGTCGTGAGGAGGACCAGCATGTCGCGGACGGTCCCCGTGACCTGTTTCAGGAAGTCCGCCGGGTCCACGCCCTCGTCGAAGACCTCCTCGTAGACGCGGACGACGGTGGCGTCGTCTCCCGCCGCGACGGCCTCGAGCAGCCGGTCCATCCGCTCGCCCGACACGGTGCCGAGCAGGTTCGCGAGGTCGGACGACCGGATGGCGCCCTCGCCGAGGGTGATCAGCTGGTCGAGGAGGGACTGGGAGTCGCGCATGCCGCCGGTGGACGCGCGCGCCACGGCCACCAGGGCCTCCTCCTCCGCCTCGACCCCCTCCGCGTCGCAGATCTTCTTCAGGTGCCGCGCGATCGTCATCGTGGGGATGCGGCGGAAATCGAAGCGCTGGCAGCGGGAGAGGATCGTGTCCGGGACCTGCTGCGGCTCGGTCGTCGCGAAGACGAACTTCACGTGGCCCGGCGGCTCCTCGAGGATCTTGAGCAGCGCGTTGAACGCGGGCTCCGTGAGCATGTGCACTTCGTCGATGATGTAGATCTTGAAGCGCGCCCGGGCCGGGGTGTACCGCGCGTTGTCGCGGAGGTCGCGGACCTCGCCGATCCCGCGGTTGGAGGCGCCGTCGATCTCGATGACGTCGAGATCCTCACCCTTCGAGACGGAGAGACAGAGTTCGCACTCGCCGCAGGGCGTCGCCGTGGGGCCGTCCGCGCTCTCGCAACAGAGCGCCCGCGCGAGGATCCGCGCCATGGACGTCTTGCCGATCCCGCGAGGCCCGGAGAAGAGGTACGCGTGCGCGACGCGTCCCGACTCGATCGCGTGGACGAGGGTCCTCGCGACGGGCTCCTGTCCGAGAACCTCGTCGAAGGTCAGCGGGCGATAGCGGCGAGCGAGGACGACGTAGGGTTCCAACGCGACTCCGAGCGGGACAGACCACGAACCGAGAGGGATCCGGGAACGGATCCCCCTTTTGTTCAGGGGGAATCAAATTGTCGAACGCCCCCACGAGGACCGTGCACTTCCCGTCGACCTCCCCGCCGAAGGCCCCCACCAGTAGCCAGCTCCGGCCACGCAACCCCGCGGCACACGCAGGTATCTGCTTAAGGCTGCTCCCGTCAAGGCCTGACCTGGTTCACAGCCCTGCGTTGCACGGGACATGACCTTCAACACCGCTTGCCGGCAGGAAACCAGCAACGAGAAAGGCCTCTGTTCAGTATCACCCCCGCTGTAGCGGATTGCGGGTACAGGGCACCGCTATCTCCCCGGCTGCACGGCCACCGCGGAGGCGTTCAACCGGGGAATCCTACTGCCTCGATCAAGGAATGTCGAGGCGGGCGAGTCGATCCCGTCCGGTCGGGACGTTAGGATGGGGCCCGTCCGGAGGCCAGCGCATGGACAGGATCGAGTTCAGCTCGACGGATCCAGCAAACCGCGACGACGATCTGCGCCCGTTCCTCGACCGGGTGGGCGGAGCGCGCGTCGTGGGCCTGGGCGACCCGACGACGGGCTCCCGGGAGGCGCTCCGGCTGAAACACCGCCTCGTGGCGCTCCTCGCCCGGGAGCTGGATTTCTCCGCCGTCGTCCTCGAAGCGAACCTCGCCGACGTGATCCGCGTGAACGAGTACGCCCTGGAGGGCCGCGGCGATCCTCCCGTCCTCCTCCGCCGCCATCTGCCCCGCCGCCTGCGAACGCGGGAGATGGCCGATCTCGTCACGTGGATGTGGGACTACAACATGCTCACGTCCACCCGCGGCCGGATCGCCCTCGCCGGTTGCGACATGCAGCGCATCGAGACGGCGGCGGAGATCGTCGTCGAGACGGTCCGCGGCCTCGACCCCGGCTTCGCATCCACGGTGGAGAAGAAGTACGAAGTGGTGCTCGAAGCGAACCGGGCCCGCTGGCTCTCGGGGGCGGGGATCCAGGCGTGGTTCCCGGTCGAGGAGGCCCGCGGCCGGCGGATCCGCTTCTCCGGCCACATCCGGACGGAAGCGGTCAGCGACCACGCCTGCATCTGGTGCTGGGCCGGCGGGCCGGACGGCACGCTGGCTCACGACGCCCTGGTGGGCCGGCGGCCACGCGGCACCAGCGCGTGGCGCGAATACGCGATCGACCTGGACGTTCCCGAGGAGGCGACGCACCTCGGCCTCGGCTGCTTCCTCGCGGGCCGCGGCCGGGCGTGGTTCGACGGTCTCGCGGTCACGCTGGACGGCGAGACCTGGCAGGACCCATCGAGGATCGACCTCGGCCTGGCGAGCGACGCCCTGACGGGCTTCTGGGTGGACCCGCGGACGCGGGCGGTCCCCGACGGCGAGGTCCGCCGTTCCGACCGGCCGGCGCTGCGCGTGGAATCGTCGGGCGCGATCCCTTCCTGCGAGACGAGTCATCTCGAGGCGCACGCCCTGGCCGAGCAGGTGCTCTCGGACCTGATGTCGCGGTGGTCGGCCTCGCAGGCGGGCCGGGCCCTCCGCTGCGCGTTGTCCGTCGTGCAGGCGCTGGAGATGCGGACGGGCGGCGGCGACGCCTCGCGGGCGCGCTCGATGGCGGAGAACATCGAGTGGCTGCTCGCGCGGAACCCGGAGGCCCGGGTCGTGTACTGGGCGGGCAACGACGCGGTCGCCCGGGGCGGCATGGACACGGGCGGCTTTTTGGCGAAGAACCTCGGCGGAAACTACGTGCCGGTGGGCTTCGCGACGGGGTCGGGCGCGGTGCTCGCGCCGTCTCCCCGCTGGCGCGAGGTCCCGGTCTCGCGCCCGCTGGCGGTCCCGCCGGAGGGCAGCGCGGAGGACGGCCTGGCGGGGTCGGGCGGCCCGCCGGCGATCCTGGACCTGCGCACTCTGGACGCGCGGGACCCGGACTGGGGCTGGTTGACGAACCGCCGCCCGTTCCGGACGACGGACGACCCGGCCGCGTTCACGGACCGCCGCCTGCCCGACGACTTCGACCTCCTGGTCTGGCAGCCGGAAACCACGGCCGCGACTCCCGTCTGAATCCGGTGATACGGAGGCGGGGTCAGAACCGAACGATTTCCACTCTCTGGCTCCCGGTTCGGCGAGAAGCGGCAGAACGCTGACAGGCACCGCTTTGCCACCTGAGTGGCGACAGATCGCTGACAGGCGGAGGTCTGGCAGGGGCGGGAACTCGACTCCAGTCCGAAGTGTGGCGGAGAGGGTGGGATTCGAGTCCGGACCGGCCGTAGCGGGGGCCCGTCCTACGCTGCGCTACGGACACCCCGCAACGCCCGAAACCGGACCCGTGCCGCTTCCCGGCCGTCCACTGGACGCCCGGGATCCGCGGACTCGCCGTTGGCGGGTCCGCGGAACGCGCCCGTCCGAATCACACCCTCTCCGCCCGATTCAGAGGCAACGAGAAGACCGCGAAAGGGAGACAGGGGCGGGAACTCGACTCCAGTCCGAAGTGTGGCGGAGAGGGTGGGATTCGAACCCACGGTAGCGGTGTGATCCACTACACCCGCTTTCCAAGCGGGCCCCTTCGGCCACTCAGGCACCTCTCCGCACTTCGGAACAACACGCCGGGGAAAGTGGCGGAGAGGGTGGGATTCGAACCCACGAGACCCCAATGGAGTCTACCGGTTTTCGAAACCGGGCCGTTCAACCGCTCCGGCACCTCTCCACACGACCTACCGCCTGGCGTTCCCTCGCTTCTCACGCCCTCGCTTCTCACGGAAGTAGGCGGTCAGAAGACCTCCACCTTCCTCGGCGAGGATCCCCCCCACCACATTCAACCGGTGGTTCAGGCGTTCGTCGGTGGGAATCTCGAAAAGAGTCCCGCACGCGCCCGCCTTGGGGTCCGTCGCTCCGTACACGAGACGGTCGACCCGGGCGTTGACCAGCGCTCCGGCGCACATCGGGCATGGCTCCAGGGTCACGAACATCGTCGTCCCCGTGAGCCGCCAGGTGCCGAGCGCCTCCGCCGCGGCGGTCAACGCGATCATCTCGGCGTGGGCCGTCGGGTCGTTGAGCCGTTCCCGAAGGTTGTGGCCCCGGCCGATGATCCGACCGTCATGAACCACGACCGCGCCCACGGGAACCTCGTCGAGGTCCCGGGCCTTCCGGGCTTCGCGAATGGCCTCGGCCATCCAGTCCCGGTCGCTCCGTTCGAGAAGATCGTCGATCTCGCGCACGAAGCCGGGACGGTAGCAGAGGGTTTGCGGCCCCGCCAGATTTATCGGGCGTTCCCTCCGCCCCCGGACCAACGGGACCCTACAATGCCGCAATCTCCGAAGGAGCCCCCATGAGCAGATACGTCGTCATCGAGTCGGACTGGCTGGAAACCCGGATCCGGGAGGCCGAGACCCTCCGCGAGCACGCGCAGTCGAGCGGGAAGCCCGTCGCCATCGCGGCGGCCGGCATCCGGCTCGAGAGCCTGAAGGAGATCCGGAAGATCGGCGTTCCCGCCGACGGTTACGAGGCGGCGGGGTGAGACGCGCCTCCGGAACCAGATAGAGAACGGGCCCGGCGGAGATGAACTCGCCGCCGGGCCCGTCGGATTCAGACTTCAGGGTGAACTCGCGACGATCTACTTGGGGATGTCCTGCTCCTTCGGGCGCTTCAACTGGACCGCGATTTCGAGGGCGTACTGCTCTTCGCCACCCAGGAGCCTGCCGACGATGCGCCTGCCCTTCGCCTTCACGTGGCCGACCCACATCAGCGGCCCGCTCTCGGTCTCACCCGTCATCCAGAAGTGTCCGTCCCCGATGTATCCTCTCAGATCGAAGACCGGCCCCTCCTCGACGTGGATCAAGGCACGGATATCCCGCCCCTCCAGGTCGATCTCCACTTCGACCGGCTCCTTGCCCTTCCAGTCGTCGTCCTCGCCCGACATGTCGAAGGCCTTGACCTTGACCTTGCCGACCCACATCCCGTCGATGTCGGAGAGGTCGTCCGGCGCGGAGTACAGAACGCCCGCACCGACCGCGAGGACGAGGGCGATGGACAACGTTGCAGCGATCATCTTGCGCATCTGAGTACTCTCCTGTATCTGGAAGCAGAACTCCGAATCGTGGCTCCCCACTGGAACGTGGGGCTACTTCGGCATCACGGGCTCCGGAGCCCGCTTCAACTGGATGACGACATCGCTCATCCAGCCGCCTTCCGCGATCTGCAGGTGGGCCTTGATCTTCCTGCCCTTGCTCTTCACGTGACCGAAGCAGATCATCGGACCGTCTTCGGTCTCTCCAAAGAGCCAGAAGTGGCCGCCGCCGATCTGTCCCTCGAGCTCGAACTCCGGTCCTTCCTCTACGTAGATGGCCGCGTAGAGGTAGGACCCCCTCTGCAGGAATTCCACCTGGATGGGCAGCTTGCCCTTCTCGTTTTCTCCCTCTCCCGACATGTCGTAGCCTTTGTACTTCGCCTTCCCGATCCAGTCACCGGCGAGGCTCGGCTGACCGTCCGGCTCCGCGAACAGCAGGGCCCCGGTTCCAGCGCAGAGGGCAAAGAC
>JBDLIY010000259.1:0-5999 GCA_039714635.1 Planctomycetota bacterium | reverse complement strand
GGCCGGACGTGCTTCGTGAGGATCTCGAAAGCCTCTTCCAGCACCGCCGCGTCGTCGCTGCGGAGCGGGCGCTTCGTCATCGGCGGAAAGATCTTCTCATAGACGTCGAGGTCCTCGTACGCCGGGCGGATCCGGTCGATCGGGGTGACGAAGCCCAGCGGTCGGTAGGGGGACTTCGGGTCGGTCTCGTAGCTGGAGACGATTCCCACCGCGCGGCCCAGCGAGTTGACGAACGGGCCCCCGTTGTTCCCCTGGTTCACGGCCGCCGAGGTGTAGATCCGGTCGTACGCGCCGCCCGTCTCCTCCTTCCGATCGAGGAGGGCGGAGACGACGCCCAGCGTCATCGCGGGTTCGCTCTCGGTTCCCATGCCGAAGGCGTTCCCGACGACCATCCCGAACGCGCCGACGTGCAGGTTGTTCGACACTCCAAGAGGCAGGTACGGCAGCTTCCCCTTGAACTCGTCCGTGATCTTCAGGAGGCAGCTGTCCGTATCCGCGTCCCGCCGGATCACCCTCGCGGTGAACGTACGGAGGTCCGGGGCCGGCAGCCGGACAACGGCGTCCACGCCGTGGATCTTCTCCTTCGTGAACTTCCCGTCCGGCCCCTTCTTGTTGCCCTTGTACGTCGCGTCCGCGTCCGAAAGGACATATCCGTCGGGATGGACGATGAAGCCGCTCGACGGCGGCAGGCGGGACATCTCCTTGATCCGGTCCGGGGCGTAGACGATGACCGTGGCCGGGATCGACTTCTCCCCGACCTTCGCGAACTCCTCCCGGACGCGCTTCAGCGTCTGGGCGCCGGCCGGCGCGGCCAGGGCAAGGAGAAGGGCGAGAACCGCGGCGGCCCGCTTCATCGACGCTTCCCCTTCTTGCCCAGCTCGATGTTCGAGAAGATCATCTTCTTCTTCCCGCGGATGATGTGGAGGGTCACCTTCGAGCCCTCGGCGAGAGGACTCAGGACCCGGATGAAGTCGGTCACGGACTTCACCTCCCGCGCCCGGCCCTTCACCGTGATCCGCCGGACGACGTCGCCCACCTTGACGCCCCCGCGCTTCGCGGTGGCCGCGGGGAGAGTCGGGTCCACCTTCGTCACCCGGGCCCCGATCGGCTTCCCGGACGCATCCGTCGCGGTCTCCACGTCGAGGCCCAGCAGCTCGTCCCCGTGCTCCGCCTTCCGGCCTTCCATCATCGGCCCGAAGAAGTTCCGGATCTGGTCGATCGAGATCGTGTAGCCGACGCCGGAGCTGGCCGTCCGCCCCCCGCCCGCCTGGTTGATCTGGATCCGGCCGTTGATCCCGAGCAGGTTGCCGTTGCTGTCCCAGAGCGGGCCGCCGGAGTTCCCCGGGTTGATCGCCGCGTCGTGCTGGAGCGCGTCGCCGTACATGTACTGGCCGCCGAGGACGCGGCCGGTGGCGGAGATCGTTCCGAAAGTGACGACCGCCTCGCCGTCGCGGGCCAGGAACCGAGGGTTCCCCGTCGCGATCACCCACTCGCCGGGCGAGAGGCGGCTCGGGTCGGCGCGACGCGGGTCCGCGTACTTGATCTTCTTCGCGTCGATCTTCAGCAGCGCCACGTCCCCGCGCTTGTCCATGCCGATGTACTTCGCCTGGAAGCGCCGGTGGTCCTCGAGAACGATCCAGATCTCGGAGTGGCCGTTGATCACGTGCTGGTTCGTCAGGAGGTAGCCCTTGCTGGAGATCAGCACCCCCGAGCCGCCGGACGCCAGCCTCGGCGGGCGGCCGCGGCCCGGCGAGCGCCAGTTCTCGATGGAGACCGAGCAGGGCCGGATCTTCTTCACCAGCCGCACGAGCTGGGTCTCGAGTTTCAGCGCCTTGTCGAGGACCTTCCGCTCCTCCTCGGAGAAGGGGAGGCCGTCGTCCGCCTCTTCCTTCGCGGGCGCGGGGGCCGGCGCGAGGAGCAGGAGGGGGAGGAGAAATGCGAGGCCGCAAAGGAGATATCGCATACTGAGATCATAGCCGAGAGGCGGCCCCCGGCGAATGGTGGCCGGAGGGAGGACGTAGAGGACTTCCATGAGTGCAGGTGCAGGAGCAGCGGCGGCGGCAGCCGCGGCACAACAGCGGCGGCTCGAGGAGGAGGAGCAGGAGATGACCCCCTACGACCGTGACGACCTCGAAGGCTGGGAGTTCAAGATCCTCCGGGCGACGACGCAGAAGTTCCGGGACCGGGAGGAGCTTCGGCGCATCCTCGACGAGGAAGCGCAGGCCGGCTGGGAGCTCGTCGAGAAGTTCGACGACACCCGCCTCCGGCTGAAGCGCCGGATCGAGTCCCGCGAGAACGACCGGCGGTCCGACATCGACCCGTACCGCATCTGGGTCGGCATCACGCCGGCGCGACAGGGCGCCATCATCGTGGCCGTCATCCTGGGCGTCCTCGCCCTCGTCGGTATCATCGCGGCTATCGCCGTCAACTCGTAGAGAGCGCACCTCATGATCGGTACCCCCGCAGACGAGCTTCGCCAGGACGGCGAAGAGCTGCTCAACTTCCTGGTCCCCGTCGCCTTCACGCGACTCGAGGCGGACGGCGAGTTCGTGCCGTTCGGCGCGATCGTCCTCGCCGAGGGTGGCGTCGAGCCCGTGGAGGCGGCGCCCGGCACGGCGGCGACGAAAGAACCCGACGAGGTCTTCGCGGAGATCCTGGAATCCATCCGGGACGACGCCGAGAGCGGGAAGTTCCGCTCCGCCGGCCTCTGCGCGGACGTCCACCTCGTCAACGAGGAGGACGACACCCGCACCGACGCGGTGCGCGTCTACATGGAGCGGCGGGACGGCGAGGCGATGGACGTCTTCCTGCCCTACGAGGCCGGCCCGGACGGCGGGTTCGTGAGGGGGCAGATCTTCGCCGTCGAGGCGCAGCCGAAGCTCTTCGTCACGCCGGAGCCAGGCGGTCCAGAAGCTGCGGAAGGGCAGTGATCACGCCGTCGGGCGGCTCGTCCGCGTCGTGATCGATGCGCAGCGCCGCCATGCCGACCGCCGTCGCGCCCTCGATGTCCGCCATCTCGTCGTCGCCGACCATCAGCGCCCGGGCCGGCGCCACGCCCGCGAGGTCCAGCGCGCGGTGGAAGATCCGCGGGTCCGGCTTCTCCCGGCCCACCTCGCAGGAGACGACGACGGGATCGAGTCCCTCCGCCAGCCCGAGGCCCTCCAGCAGGTCGGGCAGGCGTTCGTCCCAGTTCGAGATCATCCCCGTGCGGTAGCCGAGGGCGCGGAGGCCCTTCAGGGTCTCGACCGCCCCGGGGAAAAGGCGCCAGCCCTCCGGCCGCGCGTAGAACTCGTGGAGTTCCTCGAAGAGCTCCCGGTGCTCGCCGGGCACGCCGACGCGGGCGAAGGTCCCCTTCACGATCTCCCACCACCAGGCGCGGTTCTGGGCGCCCGGGGAAAGCTCCCGCTGGGCGGCGAACGCGGCGCGGAACGCCTGCTCCACCGCGACCGGGTCCACATGCACGCCGTGGCGGGTGGCGAAGCCCGAATACGTGGTCCCGACGGAATCCACCGTTCCGAGAAGAGTCCTGCCCGCGTCGAGGAATATGATATCGAACGGCAGATCGGACCTGCGCATGGCCGAAGTCTACGCGGTCCTGCGGGCCGGGAGAAGGAGACGCGATGAGTACGAAACGCGGGACGGTGAGTCAGCCGGGCAACCCCTTCAAGATGACCACGGTTGCATTGCTGATCGTGGCGATCGTGATGGCGCTGGTCTTCTCCACGGGCCGGATGAACCGCGAGGTCGAGGAGCGGGAACGGATGGACGCGGCCGAGAGCGAGGTCGCGGCGGTGGGGCTCTTCCTCGAGGAGGGGGACCTGCCGAACGCCGTCATCGCCCTCCACGACGTGGGCCTGCGCCTGGGACGCGTCTCCGGCGCCGAGGACGCGGCCCTCGCGGTCGTCGAGGCGGTCACCGCGCGCGTCAGCGCGCACGCCGCCACCGAGGACGAACTCCGGAAGGCGCGGGACGACATCGCGGGCCTGAAGGAGCGGCTGGCGGAGACGGATCGCCTCGCCGATTTCGGCAGGTCGCGCGACCGGGTCCTCGCCACGGAGCGCGACCGCAACGCCCTCATCCTCCGGAACGCGGCGGAGGGCCGGACCGCCCTCGCGCGCCGCCTGCTCGACGCAACGGAGGAGAAGGACGTCGTGGGGATCGCGGCCGAGAGCCTCGTCGCCCGGATCGAGGCCCTGACGGAGGCCGGGACCGCCGCCGGGGCGGAGCGCGTCCACCGCCTGCGGACGCTCGCGCGCACCTGGCCGGTCGAGGGCGTGGAGGCGTTCGCGGGGGTCGTCGGGGGTGAGGAGGAGCGCCAACTCCGGGCCGGAAAGGCGATCGCCGAGACGGAAGCGGCCCTCTCCCGGGAGGACGTGACGGGCACGAGGGACGCCCTCGTCTCCGCCCTGAAGGCGGCCGGGATCCCGGAGGTCGGCAAGCTCATCGGTGGCAGTTTCGACCTCGCTCTCCGGGTGGGGGCCGCGCGCGCCGAGAAGGAGGGTCGTCTCGCCGACGCCGCGGCGGCCTGGCGCGTGGCGGGAAAGCTGGGAGCGGCCGGAGAACTCGAGAATCGGATCCTCCAGAAGGCCGTGATCCAGGAGATCCTCGCCCACGCGGAGGGGGCCCGGGCAAGCCAGGACTGGTTCGGGGCCGCCGGGCTCTTCGAGGCCGCCTCCCGCACCTCGGGTGCGCCCGAGCTGATGAAATCGGCGAACACCTGCCGTGCTTCCGGCTGGATCGCCCTCGCGGGCAAGCTCCGGAAGAGGGGCCTGCTCCACGCGGCGGTCACGGTGGCCCTCGAAGGCGCGGGGCTCGACCCGGAGGCCGGCGAGCCCGTCGCCGACTCCATCTTCGCCGAGATCGAGGACAAGAAGGTCAGCGATCGGATCTCGGCGGCCCACCAGGCCCTGGCGGACGGGAATCCGGTGCGGGCGGAGGAACTCATCGAGGGCATCGAGGTCCCGCCGGCGCGGGAACTCCGGGACCGGATCGAGGCGGCGAAGAAGGAGCAGGCCCTCTCCCGGGCGCGTGTCGCCCTTCACTCCGGGGACGGAGAGGCCGCCCTCGACCTCCTCGAGAAGACCGGTGTCGACGGGCCTCTCGCCGCGGAAGCGCGGCTGCTGGCGGGAGACGTGGCGAAGGGCGTCGCCGGCCTGGCCGGAACGGAGGAAGAAAAGACCCTCGTCCTCGTCTCCGCCGGCTGGAAGGTCCTCACGGGGGACGCGGCGCGCGCGGCGCGGCTGGGGCTCGCGGCCGTCGACACGACGGGAATCCGTGCCGGCGCGGTCGCGCTGCTGAAGGCGGCCCTCGCGAAGGCCGGGGATCCGCCGAAGGGCGACGAGCTGTGGGACACGGTGCGCGCCACGCTCTTCGCGGCGGACGCGGGCGGGATGGGAGCGAGGTAGCCGGGCCTTCCTTTCCGGAAGGTACGCCCGTTTCCGGAAGGACTGACATGGTTTCCCGCGCGATCGCCCTCTTCTCCGGTGGATTCCTCCTCCTCAACGTCCTGGGGGAGCTTCTGCGCGGTGGTTTCGACGAGACCGTGGTGCTCGTAGACCTCCGGTGCGGGCCGTTCCTCCTGACCCGGCTGGTCCTCGTCTCGACCGCCGCGCTGCTCCTCGCCTGGGCCGTCCGGCCGGAGCCGGGCCGCGTCCGCCGGGCGGCGACGGCCGCGGCGGCGGGCCTCCTGGCCCTCGTGGCGCTCGCCAACACCGCCGACTTCTACGGTCACCTCGCCCGCGGGCTCATCGAGCCTCCCCTGCCGGTGCCGCTGTCACTGCCGGTGGCCGTCGGCCTGGTCCTCGTCCTCCGGGGCGTATTGCGAAGCGCGCCGGGGGAGGTGCCCCCGCGTTCCCGCCGCCGGGATCTCGCCGTCCTGGCCGGATCCGGCGTCCTGTTCGCGCTGTTCCCGCTCCTCCAGATCACGTTCTTCGGGTCGACCGACTACCGCCGCCCGGCCGACGCCGTCGTCGTCTTCGGAGCGAAGGCCTACGCGGACG
>JBDLIY010000258.1:0-6007 GCA_039714635.1 Planctomycetota bacterium | reverse complement strand
CCGCCCCCTCCGAGCCACGGGCGGCAGCAAATACGAACACCTCCCCCGCGCCGGCCGTACATCCTGCAGCGCCCCTGCAGCCGCGAAGCAGAAGGCCGAGCGAACACGGCCGGGCGGGATCTGCCCGCCCCCTCCGAGCCACGGGCGGCAGCAAATACGAACATCTCCCCCGCGCCGGCCGTACATCCTGCAGCGCCCCTGCAGCCGCGAAGCAGAAGGCCGAGCGACATCTCACCGGACCCTCACGAGAGCGTCGTCCGACACGCCCAGGCGCGCGCGCAGGCCGGCGCTGTCGGCGAGCCACCGGCGGGCGTCCGTCACGTAGCCGGCCGTCGGCGGGAGATCGGCGTCACGGGCGGCGAACCACCTGTTGAACGCTTCCATCCACCTCTCCCGGACGTATTTGGCCGCCATCGAGGCGAGGGCGACGGGCCGGTGCCGGGCATCGGCGGCGACCTCGAACGAGAGCCGGAGATCCTCCGCCGGGAAGACGTAGCTCGACCTCTCCTTCTCCTCCGTTTCCACCCAGTGGAAGCGCTCGGGGAAGCGGCCCGCGAGAGGCCCGGAGTAGAACTTCCGCCCGCCGTGGCGATCGATCACCACGGAGACCGGCCCCTCGGCGTCGAACCAGGGCGCGAGGAGGTCCATCGCCGCGTCGAACAGGACCGCCGCCTTGGAGTCCGTCCGCTCGACCCCGGCGTTGAACGCGCGGACGGGCACCGTCTTCGTGGCGAGGCGGAGGACCTCTACGCCGCTCTCGGCGAGGACGTCCCGGAGCTCACCGGCGAGCCGGGAAGCGGGCGTCACCGCATCCGCGGGCAGCCCCCAGGGCGGGCGCTCGCCCGGGTCGTCCGGCACGTCCGCGTCCGCGGCGACCTCCCGGAAGGCGCCGACGCTCTCCTCCAGTCGACCGAGTCCGGTGGCCCGCGAGTAGAGCTTCTTGGAGTCGTCCACGGCCACGGGGAGATCCGCGGAGAGGGCCCCTCCGTCCCCGGAAACCCGGAAGACGGAAATGCCCAGAACGAGAGGGCCGAGCATCGGCCCGTACCCGGCCTCGTCGATCCCGACGACGGTGCGGGAGTTGCTCCTCATCAAACCCTGTGCTAGACCTTTCCGCGAAGGGAGACAGCGATGATCAAGGTTCTGCTCATCGAGAGCGACCCGAGGACCCGCGACATTATCGAGGTCGGACTCGACAACTTCCAGACGTTCGAGGTGGATCACGCCGAGGACGCCTGGGCGGTCGACATGGCGAAGGAGAAGGCCTACGACCTCGTGCTCGTGAATCTCGAACTCGCGAACCACGTGGACGGCATGGAAGTCGTCCGCAGCATCCGCGAGCAGGACAAGGAAGTCGAGATCATCGTGATCACGAAGGGGAAGTCGTCGCGCCTCCTCTCCAAGGAGAAGGCCGTCTCCGGCGTCTTCGCCCTCCTCCCCACCCCGATCGAGGAGCTCGCCTTCTTCAAGCTCATCGGCCGCGTCCGCGACCGGATCGAGAACAAGAAGAAGGAGCGCTGACCCGGCGCTACTTCACGCCCTCCCGCTCGCAGGTCGCGTCGAGCCAGGCCTCGAACTCCTTCTCCAGGAGCGTCCAGTCCTCGTCCGCCGGAGGCCAGACCTTCTTCCAGTACCGGTAGCCGGTGTTCCCGCGGAACTCCCCCTTCAGGTACTCGAGGAGCTTTCCGCGGTACTTCCCTCCCTCGTGGTGCCAGAGGAAGTGGGCGAGGGCCCATGACCGGGCCAGGGCGTCGAGTTCGACCAGGCCGACGTCGAAGGCCTTCCTCCGGAGGTCCGACGTCGTGCTGACCTTGAGGAGCGTCCCGAAGTCCAGGCGCTCCTCCGTCTCCCGGATGATCCGCAGGTGGCCGGGCCGGATCGAGAAGAGTTCCACGCTCCCGTCCTCCGCGACCTTCGCCGCGGAGAGCATCCGCATCAGCCCCTGCCGGAACCAGAGCAGCTGTCCCCGCATCCCCTTCGCGTCCCAGCCGACGTCTTCTCCCTGTCGCCCTTCCCGCTCGATGCCGTGGTGGATCAGGACCTCGATCGCCTGGAACGCGGCGGGCAACAGCAGGCGGCACGCCCACTTGTCCGGGTCCTCGTCCGGCCGGAGGAAGGAGAAGCAGCCTTCGAGCTTCGTCTCGTACCAGCCGTCGTCCCACGGCCCGACCGGCCGGCCGGTCCACCGGAAGTGTTCGCGGAAGGTCTTCTGGTTCTTGAAGATCACCATGGTCAGGACCCGTTCGGACGCCCGCGGGAGATCCGCGAACGGCGGCATCCCGCAGGGCTTCGCGAGGCGCTCCTCGATCACCTCGGTGAGCGTCCCGAGCCACCGGGCCGCCCGGTCGGCCTCCGCCGCGGCGCCCTCGCCCTTCTGCACGAAGACGAGCCAGGGCGGGCGGCTCACCACGACGAACGGGTAGTTCCCCAAATGGGGATGGAGGCGGAAGTTCGTCCGCACCTTCCACGCGTCGAGGTACCGGGGCTCCTCGCGCAGCCTCCGGGCGTGTTCCCGGGCGTTCTCCAGCCACGTCGCGACGCGGATGTACTCCGCGGTCGTGGCGCTTTTCCGGCCCTCGGCCCGCAGGCTGTCGAGCTTCCGCCAGACGTCGTTCGGCCAGGTCTCGGACAGTTCGTCCGCGGGAATGGCGTCGAGGAGGT
Source organism: Planctomycetota bacterium (assembly GCA_039714635.1). GTDB lineage: Bacteria > Planctomycetota > JAJSAM01 > JAJSAM01 > JAJSAM01 > JBDLIY01. Next base: position 3,346 of record JBDLIY010000258.1, on the reverse strand, counting down.
GGCGGAGGTCGTGGATCGGCTCCGGGGGCGGTTCGTCGCCGGGCGGAGCGGGCGCGGCGGCCGGGACGGGCGCGGCGGGTTCCTCCCGGCCGGCCCGCGGCGCGAAGAGGATCGCGCCGACGACGAGAAGCAGCAGAGCGATGAGGGTTCCCGCACGCATGGCGTCCTCCGATTGTCGCTGTTTCTGCACGAACGGCGCAACCGGTTGGCCGGTTCGGAGCTGAAAGCTCGGAGATCAGGAAGGGAGCGGTCCGCGGCTTGAGCCGGGCGTTCCGGTAACCGGCGCGCCGCGTTGGGGTAGAATCGAATCGCTGGGGAGGGGTCCCGCGTATCACTCCACATTTTCCCCTTTTCTCCGGGGCTCCCCCCGGCACTGCTCTGGGGGGACGGCGTCAGTCCAGGTCGGTCGCCTTCAGGCTCCACCTGCAATCCACAGGATCGGCGTGATCGAAGGCCCTCAGGTGTGCCTCTTCCTGACCGGATAGACTTGATGGTCGGGGTCCCACCAGAGGAGCTTCAAGTACGGGCCGAATCGAATCCCCCAGACCCGCTTCGGTCCGGTGACGTGAAGCTGGTAGAGGTCATCGACATCGTCCATGTCGATATCTCTCAGCCTGCGCTTTGCGTCCGACGAGATCCTGGAGCGAGGAACGGAATGGTTGCTCCGGTCTCCTTGCTCGAGTTGACGCCGGGTCTGCTGTTCGAGACTTGCGAGCCGCTTCTCGACCAGCGACAAGTCTGAGCGACTACACCGGTCCCAGCCGAACGCTCCGTCATGATCGATCGCCTGAAGCCACCACCCGGGATGAGCGTCGTAGACCTGACCAGTGAAGCCAGGGGGGAGTTTCGGCGTCTTGCCCGTCTTCGGAGCAAACTCGGCTTTGGCCCTCTTGTCTGCTTTGCCCCTCTTGCGGTTCTTCGCCACAGGCTCTTAGAGCGAGCCGTAGTAGTCGGCCATGGCGTCGAGCGTGATTTCGCGATCTCCGCGCTCGCCGGACTGAAGGCCTTCGCGTGCCTCACGCCACGGCCTCTCGCGATGCGTGAGGTCCACCAGCCACTGAGAGCTCTTGTCCCCGTAGAACCTCAGCACCTCATCGATGGTGTCGTGAGCATCCTTGTCCAGAGCGCCCGGGTCTCCCGACCACTTCGAAACCTGGAAGAACCCGCGGTGGCGGTTGTAGAGGACACGTACAACAGGGCCGTTCGCCCATGCCTCGATCCGCTCCTCGAAGATCGGTCTCTCGTCCCAGACCAGCGACCATGCCTGGGAGTAGTAGACCAGCTTCTGGAGCTTCATCGTGGTCATCGGACCACGGTTCTCAAGGATGTACGCGGCGACGTCGTGCGCGGTACTCATGTCCATCCCCCTGTGTCTCTTCAAGGATATCATCGGCCACCCCCGGTGAAACCCTGATCCGACGGCGACAGGTTCCAGGACAGATCCATCGGTGAGGGTGAGGCGGAGCGTGTGGTACTGAGCGACCATCTTTCTTTCCTCCCGAAGGGAAGTCGCGGGAGGGCGGAGCATGTCTCGGTGAATTCGAGGAAAAGGGGCCGCAGTCCGGCCCCGAGAGGGGCGCACAGGGTGCCGCATAAAAAAAGCGCCCCGATCTCTCGGGGCGCTCGCTCAGCTGGAAACCTCGATCTTCAAGGGCTCTGGCTGGAGCCGAGGGGGGGAGTCGGACCCCCAACCTTGGCTTTACGAAAGCCATGCTCTACCGTTGAGCTACCTCGGCCCGGCCGGGCAATCTAGGCCCCCGACGATTCCCGGTCAAGGAAATCGCCGCAGCCCCGGTGGACCAAACGGGCCGGCGGCCTTAGAATCGCCCCCAATGTCCGCAAGTTCCATCGACATCCGACACACCTGTCCGCGCTGCGAGGGCGAGGTCCAGGACGACTGGTTCTACTGCCCGCACTGCTCCATGGCCCTCGAAGTGCCGGCCGGCGAACAGGCCACGCTGTCCGACCGGATCCGGTACATCCGGCGCGAGAGCGAGTCCCGCAGCCGGCGCCAGACGGTCTACCGCTGGGGGCTCACCCTCGCGTCGGTGCTGACCGTCCTGATCGTCATCGGCGGCGGGATCCTCCTCTTCCACCCCGCGTTCGTGCCGGCCTGGTTCGAGCCCGGAGAGATCCCCGTCGTCGAACTGCCGGGACCGAGATCGAGCGGGGCCGAGCCGGGCCTGCCGCCGCCGGCGGTGCTCCAGTACCACTGGGTCCCCATTCCGGCGGGCGAGTTCCACTTCGGCCGGCCGGGCCAGAAGCCGCCCGTCGTCGTGGAACTGGACGCATTCGAGATCATGAAGTACGAGGTCACGAACGCACAGTGGCTCGAGTACCTGGGCGAGAAGAAGAACCGCCTCAAGCGCCTTGGGCACTTCCGCAACGCCGTCCCGCGGAACTGGGGCTGGGATCCGGACTCCGGAGAGGATCCCGTCGTCCCGCTCAGCCTCCTGGACCGCCCCGTCGTCTTCATCACCTGGAGCCAGGCCAGCGACTTCTGCCGCACCTTCCTCCGTCAGAAGCTGAATTGCGGCCCCGTGTACCTTCCCACGGCGGCCCAGTGGGAGATGGCCGCCCGGGGCACGACGGACGAGCGCAACTACCCCTGGGGCGACTTCAAGACCGTGGAACTGGAAGTCGGGGTCCACGTGCCGCTCTGCAACGTGCGGGAGACCGGGAACCGCTCCGCCGTCGACGCCACGGCATTTCCGCGGGACAGGAGCCCGTTCGGTGTCCGCGGGATGGGCGGGAACGTCTCGGAGTTCGTGGGGATCTGGAAGCAGCGCCTCATGGCCTACCGCGGCGGCTCCTTCCTGGACCCGATCGAGGACGCCAAGATCCACATCGAGACCCAGATCAGCCCCAACTCCTCCTTCACGTGGCGGAACGTGGGCTTCCGCGCCGCCCGCGACGTCGAGGAATAGTGCCGCGCCCCGACCACGACGCCCGAAGCGAACTCGTCCTCGCCCTCGTGCGAGTGCTCGCTCCCGCCGCGACTCCCGACCGGACGCGGGCGCAGGCGGTCGCCGACCGGGCGCTGGCCGCGCTCGCACCGGATCTCGACGGCCTGCCCGACCGCGCGGCGATCGTGGCGCGGACGGAGGAGGCCGTTCGGCGCGCGGCGAAGGCCGAGGGCATTCCGGCGGACGCCGCGGCCGGCGATCTCGAGGCGGCGAACCGCCTTCCCGTCCGCTACCGCGTTCCCCTGCTCCTCGCCGAGATCCTCGAACTCCCGGCGGCCCGGATCGCGCGCCTTCTCGGCGTGGAGACGGACGAGATCGAGACGACGCTCGCCGGGGCGCGGACGCTCTTCGCGAGGGAGGTCCGCTTCGGGGGCGGGAGC
>JBDLIY010000257.1:0-6014 GCA_039714635.1 Planctomycetota bacterium | reverse complement strand
AATCGCGACCTGCTTCTCGCCATCCTCCCGGTGCTGGAGGAGGAGACGCGGATGCGGCCGCGGGACGACCAGCGGTGGTTCCGTCTCGGGGCCGCGCGCCAGATCGCCGGCGACGCGAAGGGCGCGATCGAGGCCTACGAGCGCAAGCTGGCGCTGGACCCGTACGCGGCGAACGTCCGGAGGGCAGTGGAGGCCCTGAAGAAACAGCTCCCTGAGTAGGCACCTGCAAATCGGGGTCAGACCCCGAATTGCAGATATGCTCTTCGAATGGAGCACGTCCAGGTCCCGCTGACCGACGGCCGGCACCTCTCCGGCGACCTCTTCGTGCCCGACGCCGTTCCGTGCCCGGCCATCGTCGTGCAGAGCCCCTACGGCAAGGAACGGTTGGGCGCGGCGCTGCCTCATCCCTCCGCCCGGTCGTGGCTCGACTTCTGGGATCGCGAGAAGTACGCGCTCCTGATCGTCGACTGGCGGGGCTACCACGCCTCGGCGGAGGCGGGGGACGGGAAGAAGGTCGGCCATCGCGGCGAAGACGGCGCCGATGTCGTCGCCTGGATGTCGAAGCAGACATGGTGCACCGGGAGCGTCGCGGCGTGGGGGCCCTCGGCGCTGGGCCGCGCGCTCTTCCGCACCGCCGCCGTCCGCCCCCCCGCGCTCGTCTGCGGCATCCCCGTCGTCTCCCACATGGGCCACCACTACGAGGACTTCTACGAGGGCGGCGTCCTCCAGGAATCCCACGTCGACTCGATCCGCGACCTGGGATTCCGCCTGCCGTTCGACGTGCGGAACGAGCCGTACTCCGACGCCGCGGTCTACGGCGAGGGCGCGGCGGAGTGCCGGCCGGAGCGGTTGAACATTCCGCTGCTCTTCGTCACGGGCTGGTTCGACCTCGTCGTGCCCCGGACGCTCTCGTTCTACGCGGCGATCCGCCGGCGCGGCGGCACGCGCGCGAGGCAATGGTCGAGGGTGATCGTCGGCCCCTGGCACCACACCGCGATCGACCACCCGCGCCAGGGCGACCTGCGCTTTCCGGCCGGCGTCGGCCGCGGGGCCGAGACGGCACAGCGGTTCCTCGACCGGTGGCTGCTCGGCGCGGCGGACGACGGCTTCGATCCCGGGCGCCCCGTCCGCTTCTTCGTGCCCGGCGAGGATGTCTGGATCGACGCGCCGACCTGGCCGCCGCCGGGGACGGAGAGCGTGGTCCGCCACCTCCACCCCGACGGCTCGCTCTCGGGCGCGCGGTCTCCCGCCGCCGGCACGGTGAGCTTCGTCGACGACCCGGCGGACCCGGTGCCCACGGTCGGTGGCGCGAACCTGCCGATCCGTCTCGACGCGGGGCCGAAGGACCAGCGGGAGATCGAGCGGCGCGACGACGTGGAGACGTTCACGACGGAGATCCTTCCGGCGCCCGTGCCGATGTGCGGCGCGGCGGAACTCGTCCTCACGGTCTCCGTCGACCGTCCCGACGCGGACGTGGCCGTCCGCCTGACGGACGTCGACCCGGAGGGTGGCTCTCACCTCGTGGCGGACTCGATCCGCCGGCTCAAGCTGCGCGGGGGAACGGACCGGCCGCGGCCGCTCGAGCCCGGTGAGCCGGTGGAGGTGACGATCCCGCTTCCGCCGCTCGCCTGGACCTTCTCCCCCGGCCACCGGATCCGGCTCGTGATCGCCGGGTCGAACCACCCGCGTTTCGAGCGGAACTCCCACACCGGCGCGGACCGGTTCGATCCCGACGTGGCGGTGCCGGCGAAGATCACGCTGCACATCGGAGGCGACGCGGCGGCGCGCCTCGAACTGCCGGTCCGCGCCTGAGCGTCACTTCGCCAGGAAGCCCGCCAGGTCGTCCGCGGCGCCCTTCGCCTTCCCCTTGAGTTCGGGCTTCTTCAGGACGGCCGTGACGACGCCCCCGTCGACGCGCACGCGGCGCATCGCCTTCTCCCACGACTTCCCCGCCGAGGACGCGAACTCGGGAGCCGCCCCCTTCGGGAGGCTGAACGTCCCCACTTCCGTCAGGCGGAACGCGCCGTCTCCGCCGGGGAAGCCTCCGGCGGGCGCGCTCCCGCCCTCCGTGCCGGCCGGCAATTCCGGGGAGAGGGGATCGGGCCATCCGTCGCCGCCGCATCTTCCGATCTCCACGCCACCGGCGAACGGCAGCGGCCTCGGGTCGGAGGTTCCCGTCCCGAAGCGGAGCCAGCCGTGCTCGTGGTGCCAGGCCTCCACGAGGTGGCGCCGGGTCGAGACCTTCCCCGTCGTCACCACGGCCACGACCCGCGCCGGGATCGATCTCATCCGGAGCAGCGCCGCGCCGACGTTCGCCCGGCCGGGTTCGGACGCGCGCTTCGCGGCCGCGGCGGCCTCCGGGTCGGCCGGGCCGTCGCTCACGTCACTCACGTGGCGGGCGAGGACGAGGGCCATCCGCTCGGCGAGATTGCGGAGGTCCCCCTTCCCCAGGTCGAGGCGCGGCGAGAGGAACTTCAGACCCGGACCGGGCACTACGGGGAGGAAGGGCTGGACGTCGCGGGGCGCCCGCCGACCGACCGCGACCGGGAGCGCGTCCGGAAGCGCGCGACAGGACGGACGCTCGAAGACCACGACCCGGGCTTCCCACGTGATCCGCAACGGGTCCGGCCGATCGAGGGGTGCGAGGACGAGCCGGATCGCTCCCGTCCCGCGCGTCCCGTCGAACGACGCGGCGACGATCCGCCGGCCGGGCAGCGTCTTCACGGTCAGGGAGAGCGGCACCTGGGAACCCGTGGCGGGCGGAATCGGGAGGAAGAGGCGGATCGGCTCCTCCGGCTTCGCGCCGGTCCACTTCACCCACGCCCCGCCGGTCAGGGTGAAGACGCGGGCATCCTCGCGGAGATCCGTCGGATCGACGACGACGAGCGAAACGTCGTCGAAGGTCGCCTTCCCCGCGCCGCGCAGGATGAACGCGACCTCGACGTCCCGCGCGTCCGCCGGCACGAGGAGGTCGCGCTCCATCTCCCGCATCTTCGACGTGCCGGAGAGCCGGAAGACGACGACGGAGCCGAGCGGGCCCCCGTCCATGTTCTTGAAGCGAAGCGCCACCTCGACGCCCTTCGCCTCGACGGTCCCGGCCTTCACCGAGAGGCGGAGGGCCGATGTGTCCGGCGGCAGGTTGATGTACTGGTAGCAGGAATCGGGGAGCATTCCCGTGCGTGCGGTGCGCTCCGCGGTCAGGACGCCGCCGACCACATCGAACCGGGTTCGCCCCTCGCGCGTGCTGATCGTCCACCGGTGGATCTTCTCTCCTTCCTTCTTCTTCCCGAAGGACGGGTTGTCGACGAGGTTCGTCCGACCGGACGCGAGACCGGCGAAGAGGACCAGGAGGAAGGTGGTGAAGATGGGGGTTTTCATCGTCGAATCAGGCTAACACATGTCCCACCCCGGTTTTCCACTGGCGCGAAGGTGGACCGGGAATCCATATTGAGCCCGTGTCGCCCGACAAGTCGAAACGCATCAAGATGTGCCGCTACTGTGACGGCATGATCGAGTGGGGGACCGAAGTGTGCCCTCACTGCGGCCGGGAACTCGTGGTCGAGAAGTTCGACGACCTGGAGTTCATCCCGACCGATGTCTCCCCCGGTCGGAACATGCCGACAGGACCGCCGCCGATCGCGGTGCCGGTCGACCCGGAGCCTCCTCCGGTGGTCGCGCCGATCACGCCGAAGAAGAAGCCCCCGGTGGTGGCGCCGCGCCGCGGCGGGAAGCGGCGGCCGGCCCCTCCGCGGAAGGGCCCTCCGGTGGTGAAGCCGGTCGCGCCGGGGAAGGGGCCGCCGGTCGTGAAGCCGGTCGCTCCGCCCGAAGAGCCGCCGATCATGAAGCCGATCGCGCCCGGGAAGGGGCCGCCCGTCATGAAGCCGATCGGGACGCCACCGAAGGCTCCTCCGGTCGTGCAGCCGGTGGACCCTCCCGTCGTCCAGCCGGTCGAGGAGCCGGTCGACGAGCCTCCGCTCGTGTCACCGATCCCCGTGGAGGGCGGGCTGCCGCCCGGAGTCGAGCCGATCGCCGAGTGTCCGATCTGCGGCGCCGACACGAATGCCCCGGACGCGGTGGGAGCGACCTGCGGCGAGTGCCACGCGGCGGTCTGCCTCGCGTGTCTCATGCGGGCGAACGGTGTCCGGGCCGGCGACGACATGGCGAAGAACCGGAAGGACTGGGAGGACTTCCTCTCCCTCGGCGAGCGAACGACCCGCTGCCCCGCCTGCGGCCGGCCGGGGATCTAGTGTCAGCCGGTGAATCCGGAGGACCGATCCGCGCCTTCATCGCTCCGGACTCGCCGTGCGCGGTCTGCGGGAATCCCCTCACGCCCCACCAGGTCGTCACCGGCGGGGTCTGCGACGACACGGAGTGCCGGCGTGAGGTCGCCGTCCGGCACGCCTCCGAGGCAAAGCGTCGCAAGCGACGAGGACAGCTCGCCCGGGCGCGGGCCTGGTTCTCCCGCCTGCGGCAGGCCGACCCCGAACGGTATCCCGGCGACGCTCTCGTGGCCGTCCTTCCCTTGAACATGCGTCCCCTGGCGCCATTCCCGGAGGCGCGGCGCCGCGCCATCCGCGACCACCTCACCGCCGCGCTGTCCGAGGCCGCGGCGCGCCTTCCGGACCTCGAGGCCGGGGAGTGGGTATCTCCGGCGCCGCCGTTCACCTACGACGTCCGGGAGAGCGAACTGCCCGTCCTCGGCGCGGCCTGCGCCACCTGTCGGGGCCAGTGCTGCGCCGTCGGAGGCGACCACGCCTTCCTCTCGTCCGACGTCTTCATCCCGCGCCTGCTCGCGGACCCGGACCTGACGACGGACGACCTTCTCGAGGAGTACCTGGGCTACCTTCCCGAGATCCACTTCCAGGATCAGTGCGTCTACCAGTCGGATACCGGGTGCCGCCTGCCGCGGGAAGGCCGCTCGGCGACCTGCAACACCTTCCTGTGCAACTCCCTGTTGAAGCTCGGCGAGGACACCATGGCGCACGGTCCCCGCGCCGTCTTCGGCGTGACGATGGAGGGCGACACGATCCGGGGCGGCGCCCTGCTCCGCGACGGCCGCCTGGAGTTCCGTGTCGGCCCGCACCCGGACCAGGCGACGTTTCGCTGAACCGCCGCGTCGCCCGACCGTTCACAGGGGCATGACGAGGCTCCCCCTGATCCTGTCTGTCGTGGCGTTGCTCGCCGTCATCGCGGTGATGCTTCGCCCCGGGGCGGACCCCGCGCCCGTGCCGGAGGAGCCGGACGACGCGGAGTTCGAGGAGTTCGCGGCGCCCGGTCTCGTCGAGATGCCGGACCGTTTCGTGCAGGCGGACGGGGCCACCACGGACGCCGCGCCGGTCCGGCGCATCCGGGCCGGCGGCACCGACAAAAAGATCAGGGGTCGGAACGCGTTCTGGGCCGAGTTCAAGTGGATGAAGGAGCACCAGGCCGGGGACGGCGCCTGGTCCTCGGAGTACGACAGCCGGAGTTCGCCCGCCGTCACCGGCCTCGTGCTCCTCTCCTTTCTTGGCGCAGGCGAGACGCACAAGCGCGGCAACAACAGGAAGGTCGTGAAGAACGGGCTCCGGAACCTCAAGCGGATCCAGCAGCCCGACGGCACCTTCGGCCACCCGCCGGATGCGGACTACGCGGCGAACCACGCGATCGCCACGCTCGCGATGTGCGAGGCATACCTCGCGACCGGTTCGCCGCTCTTCAAGCAGAGCGCGCAGCAGGGAATTGACCGGATCGCGGAGGGAGAGATCTCCCGCGTCTGGGAGATCCTCGCGTTGGGGAGCGCCGCCCTGGCGAAGCTGAAGGTCCCGGAGGACTGGCAGAAGAAGGCGATCGCCTGGCTCGACTCCGTCACGAACCCCGGCACCGGCGTGGCAATCTGGTCGGCGGGCGGAATGGTCCCCTCCTCGGCGGCCGGTCAGGCGGCGGCGGCCGCGTTCGGCCGGATCCTGGCGGGGGAGGACCCGAAGAAGAGCGAGGTCGTGAAGCGCGCGATGGAGTTCGCGATCGTTTCCCGCCCG
>JBDLIY010000256.1:0-6062 GCA_039714635.1 Planctomycetota bacterium | reverse complement strand
CGTCCTACTTCGCCCCCCTTCGGGCCGTCCGACTTCTCCCCCCACCGGGCCGTCCGACTTCTCCCCCCTTCGGGCCGAGGGCCGTTTCCCGCCTTGCCGCCGACGGCAACCCGGACTTTCTGTATCGTGTTTCTGTGCTTTCTGCCATTTCTCGAAATAAACTGGACAACTTGATCGCATTGTCTGAATTTACCCGCGGGGCTTCCTTGGACATGCCTTCGGGCGGAAAGACATGTGCAAGATGCGCTCTCGATTCCCTCTCCCCCTCGCTGTGTTCCTCCTTCTGATTCTCGCCGCCTCCGCCGCGTACGGAGCGCCCCGCGGGATCCCGACGCTCTCCGGCGACAAGATCACGTCCGCCGTCACCCCGGCCGGAGACGTCGACGTCTTCGTCTTCGACGGGATGGTGGGTGACGTCGTCACGCTGGGCCTCGCGCCGGCGAAGGGCAGCGCCCTCGTTCCCACGCTCGAGATCCTCGATGTCGACGGCACGCCGCTCGACCTCACGGCCCACCTCAAGGTGAAGAAGGACGTGAAATTCACCGTGAAGAAGCTCGTGCTGCCCGCCACGGGGACCTACGCGATCCTCGTGGCCGGACGGGAGGACGCCACGGGCGGGTACCAGCTGAAGTGGAAGGCGAAGCCCGCGAAGAAGTGGAAGGTCGAACTCGAACTCGGCCCCGGGGTCGAGGACCGGGAGTTCCTCTTCCCGGCCATGACGAACAGCGTGGTGAAGGTGAAGATCAAGGACAAGGCCGGAGCCGGTTTCGACGTTCTCTCCGCCTTCCAGCCGGACGGGGAAGAGATCGCGGGCGGCATCGCGGCCTTCGTCACGAAGAAGACGACGACGGCGGCGACGATCTACCCGGCCCGAGGGCTCGGGGACTACGGCTTCCGCTTCGGCAACGCGCCGACGGAAACGACCCTGGTCCTGTCGGTGAAGGCGAAGCACCCCCTCCTGAAGGGCTGGAAGCGGACCATCAGCCCCGATGAACCGCTCATCGACTCCGTCGAGCCGTCGATCGGCCGCGAGAACACCGTCGTCGCGATCATCGGGACGGGCTTCCAGCCCGGGGCGTCCGTCTTCTTCGGAGACACCCCGGCGAAGTCCTCCACCTTCGTGTTCGCCACGCGGATCGAGGCCGTGGCGCCCGCCGGCGAGGGGACGGTCTCGATCGCCGTGCAGAACCAGGACTACCAGGAGGGCCAGCTCGAGGACTGCTACTCGTACCTCCCGCCCCCGCCGGTGGCCACCACGGTCTCTCCCCGCGAGGGACCCGACTTCGGCGGCACCGTCGTCGACGTCGTCGGAAAGAACATGAGCGACGTGGTCGAGATCGCGATCGATGACGACGTGCTCTCCACGCCGCCGGAGGTCATCAGCGAGACGCGGATCCGCTTCACGACGGAAGCCCACGATCCCGGCTGGGTCACCCTCCACCTGACGGACCGGTTCGGGCAGACCGAGACGCGCGCGTCCGCCTTCCTCTTCATCGGCCCGCCGGCGCTCACCTCGGTTCTTCCGTCCTCCGGACCCGTCCTCGGCGGCACGTCCGTCTCCGTCTCCGGAACGGGCCTGGGCCGCGTGGTCGCCCTGAGCTTCGACGGCGAGGACGTCTCCTCGTTCACCCTGGTCGGCGACACGACCCTCGTCTTCACGACGCCGGCCCACGCCGAGGGGACCGTGGACATCGCCGTCGAGGACGAGTGGGGTCGCGTCGCGACGCTGACGGACGCGTTCGAGTTCACCGAGAGCTCCTTCGAGGACAAGACCGCCACGCTGATGCCCGCGAACTCGGCTTCGGCCTTCTGGGGCGGTGACCGGCTCATCACGGGCGACCTGGACGGCGACAGCGACATCGACCTGGGCCTCGGCCAGGCCACGGGTTCCCTCACGCCGCTGGCGCGCGTCGCCAAGAACAGCTCGGGATCGTTCGGCGCGGGAAGCGCCCTCCCGACCGCGGCCGCGACGGGAGACAACTGGTCCGTGTCGGACTTCGCGTTCGGCGACGTGGACGGAGACTCCGACCTCGACCTCGTCGTCACCACCGAGAGCAAGTTCTATGGCGCCACCTTCCTCGTGAAGGTGGGTACGCTGCTCTACTACAACTACAAGACCCCGCCCTTCAGCTCCACACGCGTGCTCCTGAACGACGGGTCCGGGACCTTCACCCAGAAGACGACCGCGATGCCCAACCCCCTGAAGGCGACCACGGACCTCTTCCAGGGGAGCGCGGTCGACCTGGGCGACGTGGACGGCGACGGTGACCTGGACATGCTGATCACCCGGTCCCAGGCGGCGGAGGTCTCGACCTGGTCGAAGGTGTCGTCCGGCTGGGTCGGCATCTACGACATCGTCTTCACGGTCGCCCCGAGCACGAGCACCCCGGCGACCCGCGTCCTGCTCAACGACGGGAAGGGCGTGTTCACCGAGAGCGCGTCGGCCCTGCCGAGCGTCTCCTCGGGAGACCTCTTCGCGGGCGACGACGTGCTGCTCGGAGACATCGACGGCGACAGCTCGATCGACATCGTCCTGACCGGCGACGGGAGCAAGCTCCGGGACGCCACGGCGACCGAGTACGTCTCGGGCTCGAAGACGCGGATCCTCATCAACGGCGGCACGGGCTCCTTCACGAACGCGACGTCGACGATGTTCCCTTCGACGGGCTCGGGTGACGACTGGGGCGGCATGGCGCTCGCGATGGGCGACCTCGACGGGGACTCCGACAAGGACCTCGTGATCACGACGAGCCGCTCGATCACGAGCGGCAGCACGTCCCTCCCCTCCACCCGCGTATTCGTGAAATCGGCCACGAGTTTCGCGCATGACGCTTCGGCGCTTCCCACGGTCCGGACGGACGGCCAGGGCGAGATGTGGCGGGGCGTGGACCTCGCCATCGCCGACCTGAACGGGGACGGCGTGCCCGAGATCGTCCTGATCGACTCGGCGCAGGTCCTCCGGCTGAGTGCGCAGTCCGGGAAGTTCGACCGCCAGGTCTCCTCGACGCGGCTCCTGACGAACGACGGCACCGGCTCGTTCTCGGACTCGACGGAGTCGCGGCTCCCGGACCCGCAGGTGACCGGCGACTTCTACCTGGGTCACGCGGTGAGGGTCGGCGACGTGGACGGGGACAGCGACAACGACATCATCCTGACGACGAACCTGAGCGGCTACACGGGAATCGGGAAGCGGCCGACGCGCGTGCTGACGTTCGAGTAGGCGCGGGTCTCACACCAGGCGATCGGCCTCCGGCCGGGCTCAGCCCCGGCCGGCCAGCCGGTCTTCGATTCCCTCGTACAGTTCCCGCATGGCCGTGACCAGGGGGCCGTTGCCGACCTCCGTGATCGCCTTTTTCGCGATCATCGCCTTCGTGACCGACCGGTCGAACGGCAGCCGGGCGACGACGGGAACGTCCCGCTCACCGAGCCAGCCCTCGATCCGATCCGCCCACTCGAGGCTCAGGTCGGCCTTGTTGATGCACGCCAGGGCCGGGATCCCGAAGTGCGTGAGGGTGTCCAGCACGCGCTCGAGGTCGTGGGATCCCGAGATGGACGGCTCCGCGACGAGGAGCGCGAGGTCGCAACCGGTGGAGGCCGCGATGACCGGGCACCCCATGCCGGGAGGACCGTCCACGAGCACCCACTCGCGCTTCTCCTGAGCGGCCAGGTCGGCGGCGGCGCGGCGGATCTCCGTCACGAGCTTCCCGGAGTTCTCCCGGCCCGGGAAAAGCCGCGCGTGGCAGAGCGGTCCGAAGCGCGTGTCCGAGACGAACCACTCCCCCGTGTCCTCCGGCTCCATGCGGATCGCCTTGTCGGGACAGCGGTGGAAGCAGGCCGCGCAGCCCTCGCAGGCCGTCCCGTCGACGAGCGCCGCGTCACCGTTCATGGCGATGGCGTCGAAGCGGCAGGCCTCGACGCATTCCCCGCAGGCGCCGCAGAGATCGGCGTCCACGACGGCGACCTGCCCGCCCGTGAAGACGTGGCGGGACCGGACCGCCGGCTCCGTGACGATCCCCAGGTTCGCGGCGTCCACGTCGGCGTCGGTCAGCACGATCTCGTGATCTCCGGACGCCAGGTGGGCGAGCGCGGCCGTGACCGAGGTCTTGCCGGTCCCGCCCTTTCCGCTGAGGACGATGAGCTGCCTCATCGGACCGCCTCCCGCGAGAGGTCGGCGAGAAGCCCCCGGAACGCCTCGGCGTACTCCGGCCGCGCCTTCACGAGCGGAATGCCGTCGCAGTAGGCCTCGGCGATCCGCCGGTCGAAGGGGATCCGGAGAAGCACGGGCAGGTTCTCCCGCTCGCAGTAGCGTTCCACGCCGTCATCCCCTTCGTCGGCCCGGTTGATCACGACCGCGACGGGCAGCCCGATGGCGTCCCGGATGGCCTCGACGGCCTGCTCGAGGTCGGAGAGGCCGAACGGCGTGGGCTCCGTGACCAGGACCACGACGTCGGCGCCCCGCACGGCCTCGATGGCCGGGCAGGCGGTCCCGGGGGGCGAGTCGATGATGACGAGTTCGTCCCGACCCCCGTCCCGCCCGTCCTGGATCTGCCAGTCCTTCAACTGGTGGATCACCGGCGTGGCCATCGCCTCCCCCACCTCGAGCCGCCCCCGGGCGAACCGGATCGGGCCGACGCGGCCCGCTTCCATCCGACCGATGGGCGTCAGGCGCTCCGTGAGAGCATCCTCCGGGCAGGCCCAGGTGCAGGCCCCGCATCCGTGGCAGAGCGGAGGGAAGATCAGGGGCGGGCCGCCGACGTGGGCGATCGCGTGGTAGGCGCAGACCTCCGCGCACTTGCCGCACGACTGGCACTTGTCCTTGTCGACCTCGGGCACGAGGATTCCGGCGGTCCGCTCCTCGTCGAGCTCCGGCTCGAGGAAGAGGGCCGCGTTCGGCGCCTCCACGTCACAGTCCAGGAGGCGGACGGAGCGCGAGCCGTCTTCGCTCGCCGCGAGGGCGAGACTGACCGAAACGGTCGTCTTCCCCGTCCCCCCCTTCCCGCTGGCCACCGCGACGATCATGGCATCTCAGCCCTGGTGGTCGTGGCGGGAGGACGCCGGGCTCGTCACTTCCGACAGCGCCCCCACGCGGAACTTCGAGATCGCTTCCCGCGCGTCGGCCGTCCCGGCGTCGTACGTCCGGACCCCGGCCTGGACGAGCACCTCGTAGGCCCTCGGACCGACCCGGCCGGAGAGCACGACCTCCGCCCCGTTGTCCACGACGGTCTGGGCGGCCTGGACTCCGGCCCCTCCCCCGGCGTTCTGAGCGGCGTTCGCCACCGCCGTCACCTCCTCCGTCTCGTCGTCGACGAACAGGAAGTACGGGCAGCGCCCGAAGACGGGGCTCGGCTCGGCGTCGAGGTCGGTCCCCTTGGAGCACAGTGCGATTCTCATGACTTCCCTCCTTCGTGACCATGGCCGTGGCCGTGGCCGCAACTGTCCGGGTGGTCCCCCGCACAGGGCGTGATTCCCCGCGTTCCCCGGATCCATGAGTGGATGGCGTCCCGGATTGTACCGGTGGCCCCGGTGGCCACTTCGATTCCGTGGTTCTGGAGGATGTGGACCGCGCGCGGCCCCATGCCACCCGCCAGCACGACGTCCGCCCGGAGATCCGCGAGGAACCGCGGAACCTGGCCCGGGGCGTGGTTCGCGAAGTGCGGGTTCGCGACGACTTCGTTCCCCGTCACCTCCTCGCCGCGGACTTCCGCGACGACGTAGGCCGGGCAGCGCCCGAAGTGAGCGCTGACGGGCCCGTCGAGCCCGAGTTCGTCCGCGGCCGCCACGGCGACCCGGAGCACCTTGTCTTCCGATTTCATGACTTCCTCGTCTCAGTCCTTCCTGTCGTCGGACCGGTTGTCGTCGGACTTCCCGTCGGGAGCCCCCCAACCGCGACCGGCCCCGCGACCGGCTCCGCGACCGCGGCCTTCACCGCGACCGCACCGACCGCGACCCTCGCCGCGACCATCACCGCGACCATCACCGCGACCGCGACCCTCGCCACGGCCCTCACCGCGCCCGCGGCCACCGCCGCAGCGCCCCATTCCTCGACCCGTCCGGGCCCCCTG
>JBDLIY010000255.1:0-6065 GCA_039714635.1 Planctomycetota bacterium | reverse complement strand
AGAGCAGTGCCCTCGCCGGTTTCCTCCCTCGCGCGGACGAACTGCGGGCGATCTACGGCCGATCGGGCTTCGAGGTCCTCGGCGTGGCCCTGGGCGGGGAGGCGAAGGCACCGGACGGCGCGGCGTTCCCCGTCGGCGCGGCCGGTGAAGGTGCGGATGCCTGGGGGAGCGGCGACGGCGCGCGGGCGTACCTCGTGGGGAACGACGGGAAGATCAAGTGGGAGGGAGAGCCGGCCAAGGTGCCGGACTCGATCCTGGCGAAGGAGGTCAAGAAGGCGAAGCCGTTCGCGCTGGCGAAGGTGGACGACGCGGCGAAGGCGGCGGCCGCGGCGTTCCGCAAGGGCGACCTCCTGGAGGCGGAGAACCTCGCGTTGGCCGCCGAGGGCGACGGCTCGGCCCTCGTCGCGGCGCGGGTGGACGCGATCCGCGAGTACTGGGTCCGCGACGCGGCGGCGGCACTCGAGGCGGGCGACTACGTGCGGGCGAAGGAACGGCTGAAGAGCCTGACCGTGAAATTCTCGGGCACGCCGGCGGGCGACGAGGCGGCGGCGAAGAAGAAGGAACTGGAGGCCGACCCGAAAGCGAAGAAGGACGAGGCGTCGTACAAGGCCTGGTCGCGGCTCTACACCGACCGCGTGCGCGCCGGGGGCAAGGACAAGAAGCAGAAGGCCCTCGTGAAGAAGATCGACTCGTACCTGAAGAAGCACGCCGGCACGCGCTGCGCCGCGTATGCGCTGGCGATGAAGAAGGGGATCCTCGGTGACCCCGCGATCGAATCGATCCGCGCGTTCATCGGGACGAAGAAGATCAGTACGCGCACGGAGGGCTGGCGGAACGGGCTTCCGAAGCCGCCGAAGGCGACGTTCACGGCGGGGCGGAAGTACTTCTGGGAGCTCTCGACGAACAAGGGCGACATCCGGATTCGCCTCCTGGCCGATGTCGCGCCGATGCACGTCTCCTCCACGATCTACCTGACGGAGCTCGGGTACTACGACGGCCTGGTCTTCCACCGCGTGATCCCGAAGTTCATGGCGCAGGGCGGCTGTCCGAAGGGCGACGGAACGGGCGACCCCGGCTACGCCTACGACGGCGAGTTCGACTCCTCGGCCCGGCACGACCGGCCCGGCGTGCTCTCCATGGCCAACCGCGGCGCGGGCACGGACGGCTCCCAGTTCTTCCTCACCTTCGTGCCGTACCCGAGCCTGGACGACAAGCACACGGTCTTCGGCTACGTCGTCGAAGGGATGGAGACGCTGAAGAAGCTCGAGGCGTGCGGCGGGCCGGCGCCCGCGGGCAAGCCAACGGAGCCGCTGAGCATCCGGAAGGCGAAGGTGACGTTCGAATGACGAGGTGCCTTATCGGCCGTGACCACCGCGCTTCCGACGGAGTGACCGACCCGGGGCTCTCGGCCCTGCTGGAGGAGCACTGGGAGTCGCGGATGGTGCGCGAGCCCCTCTGGGCCAGCCGCCTCGGCGACCGGCGGTTCGACGACCGGATCGGCGGCACGAAGGTCGCTGACCACGACCGGGCGCGGGAGGAGGAGCGGCGCTACCTCCACCGGGCGAAGGAGCTCGACCCGAAAGGGCTGAACCCCTCGGACCGTCTGACCCGGCGTCTGTTCATCGAGAACAGCGAGGGAGGCCTCGCCGTGGACGATGTGCGGCAGGAGGAGTGGTGCATCCTTCCGCGCAACACGCCGGTCACGACGATCGGCTGGCTGCCGCAGATCCGGCCCGTCGAGACCGCCGATGACGAGGCGAACCTGAAGGCCCGGTACGAGGCGATCCCGGAGTTCGTCGACGGGCTCCTCGAGTGCCTCTCGATCGGCGCGGCCGCGGGGAAGTACGCCAACGCCGAGTCGGTCCGGCGCGCGATCGAGATGGTCCGGGAGGAGCTCGACCGGCCCGAGGTGACCTGGGTGTCCGCCGACGCGGCGATCCGCCCCGCGCTCGAGAGGTACGCGGACTTCCTCGAGGGGGAGATCCTGCCCCACGGCCGGACAGGCGACGACGTGGGCATTCACGCGATCCCCGGCGGTGACGACGCCTACGCGGCGATGATCCGGCGGTTCACGACGCTGCCGCTCACGGCGAGGGAGATCCACGACACCGGGCTCGCGGAGATGGAGTCGATTCATGCCGAGTTCAGGGAGATCGGTGGACGCGCCCTCGGCGTCACGGAGATCCCCGACCTCTTCGACCGGCTCCGAAACGATCCGGAGTTGCGCTTCGCAACGAGCGAGGAGGTCGAGGCGAAGGCCGCGAGCTGCCTCGACGCGGCCCGCCGCGCGATGCCCGACTGGTTCGGCCGGCTCCCGCGGGCCGATTGCGTCGTGAAGCGCATCCCCGACCACGACGCGCCGTACACGACGATCGCCTACTACCGGCCGGCGTCGGGGGACGGCACCCAGCCCGGCGAGTACCGCATCAACACGTACGCGCCGGAGACGCGCCCGCGCTTCGAGGCGGCGGCGCTCGCGTTCCACGAGTCCATCCCCGGCCATCATCTGCAGATCGCGATCGCCCAGGAACTGCCCGCGATGCCCGCCTTCCGGCGGCACGGCTGGGTGACGGCCTACGGCGAGGGCTGGGCGCTCTACACGGAACGCCTGGCGGACGAGATGGGGCTCTACGAGGACGACCTCGACCGCCTCGGGGTGCTCTCGTTCGACGCCTGGCGCGCGTCGCGGCTCGTCGTCGACACCGGGATCCACGCGTTCGGCTGGAGCCGCGAGCGGGCGATGCGGTACATGCGCGAGAACACGCCTCTCGCGGTGAACAACATCGACAACGAGGTGGATCGCTACATCACGTGGCCGGGCCAGGCGCTCAGCTACAAGATCGGCCAGATCGCGGTGCGCAGCCTGCGGAAGACGGCGGAGGAGACGCTCGGCGACGCGTTCGACGTCCGCGACTTCCACGACGTCCTGCTGGGGTCCGGGGCGGTGCCGCTGCCCGTGCTCGAAGAGCTGGTTCACGACTCTCTCGGAGACAAGGCATGAAGAAGTTCTCTGCGTACCACGCGCCGACGACGGTGGACGAAGTGCTTTCCCTTCTCGCCGAGAAGGGGCCGGTCACCCGGGTCGTCGCCGGCGGCACCGACGTGATGGTGCGGGCGAAGCGGAACCTGATCCCCGCCGACGAGACGACGCTCCTCTCCGTGCACCAGATCCCGGAGCTGGTCGGCGTGACGGTCGACGGCGGCGTGATGACGATCGGCGCCGCGACCACGGCGACGGACCTCATCCGCGACCTGCTCGTTGCGGAGCACGTTCCGATCCTCGCCACGGTGGCGGATCGCCTGGCCTCCGCCCAGATCCGGAATCTCGCCACGATCGGCGGCAACCTGGCGAACGCCTCGCCGGCCGGGGACCTCATCAATCCGCTGCTGCTGCTCGACGCCAGGCTGGTGCTCGCGTCGCAGGCGGGGGAGCGGGAGGTGCCGGTGGAGGAGTTCTTCACCGGGCCCGGGGAAACGGTTCGCGAGCCGACGGAACTCCTGACGGCCATCCGGATCGCGATCCCGCCGCCGAACCGTTCCTTCCACTTCGAGAAGGCCGGGACGAGGCCTTCCATGGAGTGCTCGGTCGTGACGGTGGGCGTGGCCTTCACGCCGAGGGACGGCGAGATGACCGACGTCCGTGTGGCGTTCGGGTCACTGGCTCCGGTTCCCCTGCGTGGCCGGCAGACCGAAGCCGCGCTGGAGGGGAAGGCGCTCACGCCCGAGACGATCGACGCCGCCGCGGAGGCCGCGGCCACCGAAGTCTCGCCCATCGACGACGTGCGCGGCACCGCGGATTACCGGCGCGCCCTGGCGGCCGAGTTCCTGAGGAGGCTCCTCGATGCCTGAGATCCACTTCACCCTGAACGGCGACCGCGTGGCGATCGATGCCCCGGCGGTGCTCCCGGTGGCGAAGCTCCTCCGCGAGGACTTCGAGTTGACCGGCACGAAGACCGGCTGCGGGGAAGGGGAGTGCGGCGCCTGCACGATCCTCCTCGACGGCGAGGCCGTGAACTCCTGCCTCCTCCCGGCGGCGCGGCTCGACGGGGCCGAGGTCGTGACGATCGAGGGGCTGGCTTCACCGGACGGATCGCTCCACCCCGTCCAGCAGGCGTTCGTCGACGCCGGCGGCGTCCAGTGTGGCTTCTGCACGCCGGGGATGATCCTCCGCGCGGTCGCCTTCATCGACGAGAACCCCGACCCCACGGACTCGGAGATCCGGCGCTCCATCGAGGGCAACCTCTGCCGCTGCACCGGCTACGTGAAGCTCCACGAGGCGATACGCAACGCCGCGACGGCGATGGCGGACGAGGAGGTGGCGTCATGAAGATCGAGAAGGAGAGCCTGATCGGCGGGAGCTTCCCGCGCATCAACGCCGCCGAGCGCGCCACCGGCCGCGCCGTCTACATCCAGGATCTCGTCCGGCCCCGGATGCTCCACGCGGCGATCCTCCGGTCCTCCCGGGTCCACGCGAAGATCGTCTCCATCGACAGGTCGAAGGCCCTCGCGCTGCCCGGCGTGAAGGCGGTCATCACGGCCGACGACATCGACAACGTCCCCTTCGGCCACGGGCAGGACAACACGCCGCTGAAGGGCGGCTTCGTGCGCTGCATCCGCGACGAGATCGCGGCCGTGGCGGCGGAGACGGAGGCGATTGCGCGCGAAGCGGTCTCGCTGATCGAGGTGGAGTACGAGGATCTCCCGCCCATCCTCACCGCCGAGGAGGCGCTCGCCGACGGCGCGCCGCTGGTGCGTCCCGAGAAGGAGACGAACGTCCCGTTCACCTACGACTACGGGCAGGGGGACATCGCCGAGGGCGAGGCCGAATCGGACGTCATCGTCGAGGGCACCTATCGTCTGCCCTACGTCACGCACTGTTGCATGGGCACGTCCGGGATCGTCGCCGAGTTCGACGCCCGCGACCACCTGACGCTCTGGTCCGTGACCCAGATCCCGTTCCTCTACCGCCGCGACATGTCGATGATCGTCGGCGTCCCGCCGGAGAAGATCCGCGTGATCCAGGCCGTGATCGGCGGCGGGTTCGGCAGCAAGCTCGATGTCTACCCCTACGAGCCGATCGCCGTCTGGCTGGCGAAGAAGACCCGGCGCCCGGTGAAGCTCATCTTCAGCCGCGTGGAGGAGTTCGTCGCGAGCCCGACGCGCCAGCCGACGGTCATCCGCATCCGCTCCGGCGCGAAGAAAGACGGAACGCTCACGTTCCGCGACATCGACTTCGTCCACGACAACGGCGCCAACACCTCCTGGGGCGCCACGACGCCGTTCGTGATGATGCACTGCTTCTCCTCGCTCTACCGCGTGCCCCACGTCCGGATGCAGGGGAGGGTCGTCTACACGAACAACGTCTACGCCGGGAGCATGCGCGGCTACGGCAACCTCCAGGCGACGTTCGCCGTCGAGAGCCAGATCGACGACCTGGCGGCGAAGCTCGGCATGGACCCGCTCGACCTGCGCCTTGCGAACGCACAGCACGATGGCGAGACGACCGGGCAGGGGATGCTGATCAGGAAGTGCGGCCTGCCGGACTGCCTGACCACCGCCGCCGCGCGCTCCGGCTGGCGGGAGAAGCGCGGCGTGACGGACACCGACCGGCCGCACGTCAAGCGCGGCATCGGCATGGCCTCGATGATCCACGTCGGCGGCGGCGCGAAAATCCACAAGAGCGACGGCTGCGGCACGATCCTCAAGATGGACGACTTCGGCCAGGTCACCCTGATGACCGGTTCGTCGGAGATCGGCCAGGGCTCGGAGACGGTGCTCGCGCAGATCGTCGGCGAGGTGCTGGGCATCGGTATCGAGAAGATCGACGTCATCAACGACGACACCGACGTCACGCCGTGGGACGTGGGCGTGCACGCCTCCCGCACCACGTTCATCGCCGGGAACTCCGCCCGGATGGCGGCCCTCGAGGCGCGGGAGAAGCTCCTCGCCGCCGCCGCCGGAAAGCTCGGCGTCGACCCGTCGACGCTCGACATCCGGCAGGGCGTCGTGGTCAACGACGCGGACGGCGAGGCGATCGTCGACCTCGCGCGCGTGATCCGCGGCCT
>JBDLIY010000254.1:0-6071 GCA_039714635.1 Planctomycetota bacterium | reverse complement strand
GAACGCGATGCCGGTCAGGGTGCCGAGGACGAGTTCGCTCATGCCTCACCTCCGCGGCCGTAGAGCACCCGGGCCACGAGGATGCCGGCCCCGAAGTACCCGGCCATGGCGACAAAGCCGCTGATCGAGAGCTGCATGAGGCCGGAGAGGCCGTGGCCGCTGGGGCAGCCGCCGGCGAGCCGGGCGCCGAACATCGCCACGACGCCGCCCAGGAAGGCCCCGGCGGCGCGGACGCCGACGCCGGAACCGAACCGCTCCTTCCAGATGGGGGGCACGCTCTCCTTCCGGAAGCTGCCGTCGACCTTCGAGGCCGCGAAGGCGCCGACGAGGACGCCGAGGACGAGCAGCATCTGCCAGTCCACCTTCACCTTCTTGCTCTGGTAGTAGTCGTTCGCCGCGACGTGGCCGGGGGCGACGGCCTGCTCCGCGAGGCCCGCCGCGCGGACGAAGCTCGTGGACGCGCCGAGGTACTTCGGTTTGCCGAGGACCTTCGTCGACACGAAGACGGATGCGATCGCGAGCACGCCGACGAGGGCGCCGGCGATGTAGGGGCGCCAGGATGGGGTGGTACCGATGGGATGTCTCCTTTCCCGCGGCCGGGATGGTGCCCGGGGACGCGGCGCACCGGATTCAATCTCTTCGGCTCCCCGGCTCCGCGGGAATTCCGGAACCCCTACTCCCCGATCAGCTCCCGGATCTTGCCGATCACCAGGTCCGGGTCGATCGGCTTCTCGATGAAGAATTCGGGGCTGTCCACGCCCTCCTGCTTCATCTCGTCGATCGTTTTCCGGAGCGAGTCACGGAGGCCCGCGAAGGGTTGCTCGAAGGTGTCGTCCGCCTTCTCGTCCTGGGCGTCGAGAGAGGCGGTGACGCCGGTCAGCATGATGACCGGGACATTCTCCATCCCCTCCGTCTTCTTCATCTGCCTGAACATCGTGAAGCCGGTCCGCTTCGGCATCATGACGTCGAGCAGGATGAGGTCGGGCTTCTCCGAGACCACCTTCTCGAACCCCTCCTTCCCGTCCGCCGCTCCGATCGCCTCGTACCCGTTCTCCTCGAGGGCGACCGAAAGGAACCTCACCGTGTTCGGATCGTCGTCGACCACCAGCACCTTCTTGGGCATCGTTCAGTTCTCCTGTTTCTCATCGGGGCTTCCGTCGGGTCCGCTCAGGGGAACGAGGATCCGGAACTCGGAGCCCTCGTCCGGCCGTGTATCCAGTTCGATCTCCCCGCCGTGCAGGCGGATGGTCCGGGCCGTCAGCGCCAGGCCGAGGCCCGTTCCCGACTTCCGTTTCGTCGAGAAGAACGGCGCGAAGACGTTCGCCTTCACCTCCGGCGTCATTCCGCAACCATTGTCCCGGATCGCGACGAGGAAGTGGGAGTCCGTTTCCGATCGCGCGGCCCGCACCGCGATCTCCGGCTTCTCCCCGTCTTCGTAGGGCTTCTCGAGGCAGGCGTCGAGGGCGTTGCTGAGAATGTCCATCACCGCGGAGTGGAGGAGGCGCTTGTCGCAGATCACGCGCGGCTCGCCGTCCACCGCGTCCACCGTGAGGGCGACCCCCTTGTCCTCCGCCGACTTCCGGAACATCCCCTCGATCTCGCGGAGCATCCGGACGACGTCCACCTCCTCGAACTCCGGCTTCCACTCCTTGACGTAGGCGAGCATGTGCGCCGACATCCCGGCGACGTTCTCGATCCCCTCCTCGACCATGCCCCAGCCCTCGCCGAGCAGGGCCCAGTCCTCCTTTTTCACGCCGAGCTTCACCATGTAGGCGCCGCCCTTCAGGGCGTTGAGCATGTTCTTCAGGGAGTGCTGGACGCCGGCCATCGCCTGGCCGATCGCGGCGAAGCGCTCCGCGTGCAGGAGGCGCTTCTGCATGCTCTTCGCCTCCGTCACGTCCTTCCCGATGCCGAACGTGCCGATCGTCCGGCCGTCCGGATCGCGGAGGCGGGAGAGCGTGAGGATGGTCTCCCGGGTCTCGCCGTCCTTCGTGACGAGCTTCGTCTCGAAGTTGAGGACGTTCTCGGCGCCGCGCAGGCGCTCCTGGGCGCGCACCTGTTCGCGGGGGTTGGCGAAGAGCTTGTCCACGTTCCGGCCGATCATCTCCGACCGTTCGTACCCCAGCGCCTCCTCGGCCCCGCGGTTGAACGTGTAGATGTAGCCCCGCGGATTCACCGTGATGATGATGTCCGCGGAGTTCTCGACGATCCCTTCGAAGTAGTCGCGCGTGTCTTTCAGGGCCGAGAGGGACGCCTCGAGCTTCACCGCCATGACGTTGAAGGCCGAGGTGAGCGCCGAGAAGTCGTCCCCCCCGTCCTCCGGGAACCGGAAGCCCAGTTCCTCGGCCCCGAGACGCGTAACGCCCTCAGAGATCTCGCGGATTCTCGTCAGGAGGATTCGGGAGGCGAGGTACCAGACGAGGGCGCCGGTGATGAGGACGGCGGCGAGGGCGTAGCAGAGGGTGCGGAGGCTGCGGAACGATCCGAAGTCGTCCATCGCCCCGAACGAGAGGCCGACGAGGAGGAGGACGGCGAACGAGACGACCATGAAGACGAGGCTCAGCCGGAGGGCGATTCGGCTTCTCGGTCGCATGTGCGATCCCATCTTACCGACGCGCCCGGTTCGTTGCAGTCGCCAACCCGAATCTGCAAATCGGGGTCAGACCCCGATTTGCAGGTGGCCCTTCCGCGGCCGGTCGATGTGGCCTATCTTCGGGCCCCGAAGGAGACCGACATGAAGCGGATTGCCCTCGTTGCCTGCCTGCTGGCTGCCGTCGCCGCTCCCATCCCCGCCCGGGAGGCGGCGAAGCCCCCGTCCCGCCACGTCATCGAGGGCGTCGCCCCACTGCAGGGCCGCGACGTCATGGTGAAGGGGATCACGCGCGCGCTGCGGGTCGTCTACGATCCCGACCTCTCCGAGGACTACCTCTTCGGGCTCTCGGGCCTGGCGTTCTCCGCCACCGTCTGCGCGAACAACTGCACCTGCCGCGACTTCCGGGAGATGTACACGAGCATCGACGCGACGCTCGACGCCCTCGGCGTCCCCTACGAGTTCCTCGAGGGGAAGGACCCGGCGATCTGGGAGAAGATGAAGGCGTCCATCGCGGCCGGCGTGCCGGTCACCGCCTGGGGGCTCTTCGGCGACCGCTGCGACGCGGCGATGGTCGGCTACGACGAGGAGAAGGACCTCGCGTACGGGTGGGGGATGAAGCCCGACGGCAAGGAGTACATGAGCGCTTCGCTCTCGAAGTTCACGGGTGGTTGGATGTCCAGCTATGTCCTTGCGCCCGCGAAGAAGACGGACCGCGCCGCGCTGGAGCGGACACGGCTCGAACACGTGGTGCGCATGGCGCACCGCGCTTCCCTCGAGGGCGGGTGAGGCATGGCGCCCGCGCCCAGCCCGAACGCCGTCGGGCTGGCCGCGTACCGGCAGTTGGCCGGCAACCTGAGAGTCACCGGCATCGATCATCCGTACTGGACGTCACGGAAGGGGAACTCGCTGCGCTACGCGCTCTGGGCGGAGCGCCGGAAGCACGCGGGGCCGTATCTCCGCGAGATCGCGCCGCGGTTCCCCGAGCGCGAGAGGAGTCTGTTGCTGAAGGCGGCGACGGAGTTTGAGAAGGAGGCCGGATACCTCGCGAAGCTCGCCGAGCGGTTCCCGGTGGGCAGCGCCGAGAGTGGGCACTGGGGCGAGGACAATGAGATGCAGGCGATGGAACTGCTCGCACTCGCGGAGATGAACTTCGCGGAGGGAGTGAACTGGCTCGCCGTGGTTGCACAGGTCGACTTCTCTCCGTTCGAGACGAAAGACGCGGACGCCCTCGAGAAGCTCGTCACGAGCGACGACATCCTCACCTCCGAAGCGGCGCTCGCGGCGCTTGCGAAGCTCGCCCCGAAGGACCTCGACGTGCGCCTGGCGCGGCTGATGACCAGCGAGCCGGACGTGAAGAAGATGGGCGCGGACGGCCCGATCCACCGGCACCTGCTCTTCGCGCTGGCAAAGCTCGACTCCGACATCGCCACCGACGCGATCGGCGAGGCGGTCTTCTTCGCGGGGGAGAGCGACGCCGTGAAGCCCGCCGTGTCGAAGTGGGCGGCGGAGATCTACTGGGAGCGGCGGGGGGCGGCCGGGAAGAACCTCTGGCTGAAGGCCCTCGACTCCGAGGTTCCCCACGTCCGCGCGGCCGGGCTCAAGTACTTGGGGATGTGCGGCGACAAGGCCGTCCTCCCGAAGCTCGCGAAATGCGAGGAACCGGCGGCGTACCAGGCACGCATCCGCCTCGGGGACGATACGGCCTGGGCGCCGCTCGTCGCGGGCCTCGGCACCCCGGCCTGGTACGCGAGCTACTCGCTGCTGCGGGAACTCGGCCCGGCCGTCGAGCCGCACGTCTTCCCGTATCTCGAGGACGACAACCAGGCGATCGTCGTCTACGTCTCGGCGCTGCTCTCCCGCGTCGGCACGGAGAAGTCGCTTCCGCTCCTCGAGAAGACCGCCGCCGCGAACCCGGACATCCCGCGGATCGCGCAGGCGCTCGCGGACCTGAAGAAGCGACTGGAGGAGAAGTGAGGCTGACCTGCAAATCGGGGTCTGACCCCGAATTGCAGATAGACTCCGCCCACCATGAAGGTCATCGAACACCTGGAGGCGGCGAGCGGGCCCTTTGCCAGCTTCGAGATCATTCCTCCGCTGCGCGGCGGGTCGGCGCGGGACCTCCTCGACGTCATCGAGGACCTGCTGCCGTACCGGCCCCCGTTCATCGACGTCACGAGCCACAAGGCCGAGGTCGAGTACACCGAGACCGCCGACGGGTTCCAGCGCAAGATCAAGCGCAAGCGGCCCGGGACCCTCGGGATCTGCGCCCTCATCCAGAACAAGTACGACGTGGACGCCGTGCCCCACGTTCTCTGCGACGGCTTCACCCGCGAAGAGACCGAGGACTTCCTCATCGAGCTGAAGTACCTGGGGATCGACAACGTGGTCGCGGTGCGCGGGGACGCGGGAGGCGAGAGGAAGAAGGTCGACGCCGGGCGGAGCGAGAACAAGTTCGCCCGCGACCTCGTCGCCCAGATCCACGACATGAACACGGGACAGTACCTGGAGGAGGACCTCCTCGACGCCGAGCGGTCCGACTTCTGCGTCGGGGTCGGCGGCTACCCGGAGAAACACTACGAGGCGCCGAACCTCAGGACGGACGTCCGCCACCTGAAGGAGAAGGTGGACGCCGGGGCGCACTACGTCATCTCGCAGA
The DNA here is from genome assembly GCA_039714635.1 of Planctomycetota bacterium. Lineage (GTDB taxonomy): Bacteria > Planctomycetota > JAJSAM01 > JAJSAM01 > JAJSAM01 > JBDLIY01. Next base: position 822 of record JBDLIY010000254.1, on the reverse strand, counting down.
TGTGCTTCGACAACGATCACTTCTTCCGGTTCGAGGCGGAGTGCCGGGCGCAGGGGATCGACGTTCCGATCATCCCGGGCCTGAAGATCCTCACCCGGAGGGGGCAGCTGAGGAGCATTCCGAAGAACTTCAAGGTGGAGATCCCGGAGGCGCTGGCCGACGCGGTGGCGGCGGCGGAGAAGGGGCGCGTATCCGAGGTCGGCGTGGAGTGGGCGCTGGCCCAGGTGAGGGATCTCTTCGATCGCGGGGCGCCCGCGGCCCACTTCTACGTCATGTCGAGCGCGACCGCGGCGTGCCGGATTCTCGACAAGTTGGACCTCTGACCGTTTACTCGGTGCCGGAGAGCGAACCCCGGAGAGCAAAAAGATGGATACCGTCGTCGACGTGATCAAGACCGCTATCGCGAACGAGGTCCTCGCGAAGACCTTCTACAGGAGCGCCTCGGAGATCGCCTCCGACGGCGAGTCACAGATGGTCTTCCTCGAACTGATCGACATGGAGGCCGGCCACGCGCAACTGCTCGTGGACCGCTTCGGGGGATTCCTCGCGGAGCGCGGCGTGGACGCGGCGGCCCACCTCGCAGAGCTCGAGGCGAAGATCGAGCGCGGGCTCGACGAGGAAGAGGCGGCGCTTCTCGAGGAGGCCGAGCTGGGGCCCGTCGTGGACTTCGCCATCCGGATGGAGGAGAACGCCCGGGACGCCTACCGGAGGCTGATGGGGGAGTTCACCGACGTCGCGATGATCGACCTCTGTCGGGAGCTCGCGGACGAGGAGCAGAGCCACTTCGACATGCTCTCGAAGCTCCGGACCTCGATGGACACT
>JBDLIY010000253.1:0-6129 GCA_039714635.1 Planctomycetota bacterium | reverse complement strand
CCGGCCAGGCCGATCACCGCGACAGCGGCGGCCGTGAGCCGCAGGACGAGGTCGATGTCGAACAGCGGCGCGAGGAGGAACCCGGTGAGGAGCGTCCCCGCCACGGATCCGAGGGTGGAGATCGCGTAGACGCGTCCCGCCGTCATTCCCACGCGGTCGAGGCTCGAGGCCGAGATGCGGATCGCGAAGGGCGAGACGCAGCCGAGGAGGAAGAGCGGCGGGAAGAAGGTGATGGTGGCGGCGAGGAGCGCGCCGGCGCGGAGGCCCACGGGGGTGAACGTGGGGATCAGCGCGGGCGCGTAGAGCGGGATCGCGCCGACGCCGGCGGCCCCGAGGAGGACGAGGCCGTAGAACGGCCGGGCGTCGGGCTTCTTGTCGGCGAGCCAGCCGCCCGCGAAGTATCCGGCGGCGAGGGCGGCGAGGGCGACGGAGATGAGCGCGGCCCAGACGTGGAGCCCGGTCCCGAACGACGGCGCGATGAGCCGCACGCCGAGGAGTTCCACGACCATGACGGCCCCACCCGTCACGAACACGGTCCCGGAGATGAGCAGCCGCCGCCCCACGAGCCCAAGGTACCAGATCCGATGGTACTCACAGGCATCGAACCGGCTTACCCCCTGCCCCCACGCGAGTTGCACACGCCGACTGCGGATTCCGATTCCGCACCGCCCGATGTCTACGAGATTCGACAGAATCGACGTAAGTCCTTGTTTTGTGTCCGGGACCGCCTTTCGCACCCGAGCGGAACGTGCGTTACCGCGTAGGGTTCGTCGTCTGCATCGGGCTGCTCGCCGCCGCGCTGGCCGTTCCGTGGGTGATCCGCGGGGGGACCCAGCGGGCCGTGGAGGAAGGTCTCGAAGGTCTCCGCTCGGAGAGCTTCGGGGAGCGTGAGCGGTCCGCCCGCAGACTTCGATCCCTGGGCGAGCCCGCCCGGAAGGCGCTCGAGGCCGCCCTCACCGACCCGGACCCGGACCTCCGGCTCCGCGCCGCGGAGGTGCTGCGCGCCCTCGACCGCGACCGGGAGCCGTTCGAGGTGACCCGGCATCGGGAGTTCTCCCGCGTGATCCGCCACGGCCTGGAGCGGCCGGGCGACCTGCGGCCGGGGACGACCCGGTACGGGCTTCTCGCCCTCGACCCGACCGCCGCCGCGCGGGCGGGCGTCGCGGTGGCCCGAACGGTGGAGCGCGACCCGCTCCTGCTCCAGCGGGCCGTGATCCTGCTTCGCGACCTCGGCCGGCCGGAGGCCGCTCCGTATCTCTCGGAACTCCTCACGCACGGCTGGCTCCTCCCCTCCACGCTCTACCACGTATCCGAGGGCCTGCGGGCCTTCGGCGGCCCGGCCGAACGGGCGCGCGTGAGGGAGGCGATGATCTCGAAGGACCCGGAGAGCCGGCGCTACTCGATACGCACGCTGGCGATCCTCGGCTCCGCGGAGGACCTCGCCCTGCTGCGGCGGGCCGCTCGCGACGCCGAGGAGCGCGTGCGCCGGGAAGTCCCGGACGCCCTCACACGGATCGGCGCGGAGGCTGCCGTTCCGGACCTCATGACCCTCGCAGGGGATCGCGCGCCGCAGGTGCGATCGGCGGCACTCTTCGCCATGATTCCCCTTCCGTCCGCCCCCGTGCGGCGGCTTGCGGTCAGGAGCCTCGGCGACGAGGCTCCCGAGGTCCGGGCGACAGCACTCCGTGCTCTACGGGCGAGGGGGAACGAGAACGACGAGGCGAAAGCCCGTGCGTTGCTCGCGGACCCCTCGCCCCGGGTGCGCGGTGAGGCGATCCTCACCGTCGCCGCCCTCGGCCGGCCGGAGGTGGCGGTGTTCCACTCCCTCACCGACGACTCCCCGGCCGTGCGCCGGGTCGCGCTCCTGACCGCCCGTGACCTGCCGGAGGCGGACCGGGCCCGGGCCCGCGAGCTGCTCGAAGACGAGGCGGATCCGTACCTCGCGAGGCTCCGGGACCACGTGCTGGGCCGGCCGAGCGCAGATTGACGATGCCCCGCCCGAGTGATAGCGTCTTCCGTTCGTGGGTCGATTCCGGCCGCCCGAACGTAGAGACAACCAAGACCATGCCCACCGTCGCCGAACTCATCCTGGATCTGCTCGCCGTCCGCCCCCGCACGGGCTTCGAGATCACGCGAGCGCTGGAGGACGAGCACCGCGTGCTGCTCCGCGGCCGCGAGGGCGCGGTCTACGCCGCCCTGCTGCAACTCGAGCGCGCGGGGTTCGTGACGAGCGACGTCGGCGTGACGACTTCGGGCAAGGAGCGACGGCTCTACTCGCTTCCGGTCCTCCAGGACACGCGCCTCCCGGCGGAGGAGGCGTCATGAAGTCCGGACGCCGGTTTGGTGAAACGGGATCCATCCATGCTGCAGCGCGTGGTCGAACGGGGCCGCCGATGTCCCGACCCGGCCGTGTCCGGTCCCGCTCCCGCGTAGCGTGGCTGCAGGTGGCGTCATGATGTCCGGACGCAAGTTCGGTGAAATCTCCCGGCGCGTGGCGAAGGCCCGGGGCCTGCCGCCGGCGACCCGGGACCGGATCGCCCGCGAGGTCAACGACCACCTCGAGGACGCCCGCCAGGAGTACGAGTCGATCGGCCATTCGCACCGGAAGGCCGTCCGTCTCGCCGCCCGGGACTTCGGGGACGTGCGGAAGACGCGAACGGACCTCGGCCGAGCGTGGCGCGGGCGCCGGACCGTCCTCTTCCCGGAGACGCCCGGCGAGGGCAAGGCGTCCTTCTGGATCTACGACGCGCGACTGCTCGCCGTCATCCTCGCCGTCGTCCTGCTGCTCCGGTGGCAGGTCGTCGCCGCCTATCACATCCCCACGAAGTCGATGGAGCCCACGCTCCACGGCCACGAGATCGAGGGCGACCGGATCCTCGTGAACAAGCTCTACTTCCGCTTCTACGCCCCGGACCGGTGGCAGATCGCCGTGTTCGCCGACGACCGGGAGAACCGCAACCTCATCAAGCGGGTCGTGGGCCTGCCCGGTGAGATCCTGACGATCGAAAACGGTGACCTCTACGCGGACGGGGAGATCCTCCGCAAGCCGCCGGAGGTCGAAGCGGACCTCCTCGTCCCCGTCTTTCTCGAGGACCGCGACGTGACCGCCCAGGTGCGCGGCTACGAGTCCTCGGGCCTCGATTCCTGGGAGGCGGTCGGCGAGTGGACCGAGACCGAGAGTGGCTTCTTCGCGGTGCCGGACGAGGAGGGCAAGGCCTGCCTGGCCTGGAACGACGAGATCCGGAACGACGTACCCGGTGACCGCGCCGGCTCGCAGGTCGTCGGCGACCTCGTCCTCTCCTTCGTGGTGACGCCGGATCGGGGCGCCGAGACGGTCGGCGCGGTCCTCCGCGAGGGCATCGACGAGTTCCAGGTCCTGTTCCCGGTCGGCGAGGGAGAGACGGTCCTGCGCCGCAACCGCGAGGTCGTGGCCAGCGCGCCCGGCGTCCATCTCGTGGAGCAGCGACCCGCCGCGATCCGCTTCGCGAACGTGGACGACCTCGTCTCCGTCCGGCTCGACGGCGTCGAGGTGCTCCGCTTCGAGGTCCCCTCCGCCTCGACGGCGGACGACGCCGACGACAGCCGCCCGCCGGCGGAATTCGGGGTGCGGGGCATGCGGAGCAGCGCCCTCTTCTCGCACGTGGCCCTCTCCCGTGACATCCACTACCTCACGGGCCATGAGGACCGCTACCGGATCCCCGACGATCACTACTTCATGATGGGCGACAACTCCGGCAACTCGGAGGACAGCCGCAGCAAGGGCTCGGTTTCCAGCTCCCGCCTGATCGGCCGCCCGCTGATGGTGATCTGGCCCCTGAAGAGGGTGAAGGTCGTCCGGTAGGACCCGCCGGCGCCGAGCAGCTCACTCGAACTTCGAGAGATCCAGCGACCGGACCGCACCGTCGGCGACCACGTGGAGCCGGCGGGACGATTCCACGGCGATGGCGTCGCACGACCGGAACCGTTTCATCTTCTTCCACGTCCGCCCCCCGTCGCCGGAGAGCAGGACGAGCCCCGTCCTGAACGCCGCGATCCGCCGGTCCTTCGCCCCCGGATCGGACACGACGTCGACCAGGCCGCGCGCGCCCTTCGCGAGCACCGTCTCCCACTCGCCGTCGGGGAGAACGCGGCGGAACATCCGCCGGGAGCGTCCGGTGACGTAGAGCGCGTTCCCGGCGTCGAGCACGGCCTCCGGCCAGGAGAGGGGCTCGCCGACCGGAGAGTCGATCAGGACGAGGTCCTTCCCGTCGGCGGCGCTGCAGGTGGCCGCGGCGACGGCGCCCAGGAGCAGCAGGCGCTTCCCGCCCGCCAGCGCCCGGACCCGGTGCACCTCCCCGCCCAGCTTCGTGAACCCCGCGGCGAAGCCCTCGAACTCCACGCCCTGCGCAACGCGGAGGAGGGTCCCGCCCTTCTTCGCGACGAAGACCTCTCCCTTCGGACCGATGCCCGTCGCCCGGATGCCTTCCGGGCTCCGGCGCATCGACCACGTCTTCCCACCGTCGCGCGAGATCGTGATGCGCCAGTCGTTCGCGCCGTCCCCGGTCGAAGCGGCGATCACGTCGCCGCGGGCCACCACGCCGAACACCTTCCCGAACCGCTTCCGCCACGCGAGATCGAGCGGCGCCCAGGTCCGGGCGCCGTCCGCGGAGATCCGGACCCCCTGGTGAAACTCGAACGCGAGCATGCGGCCGCCCGCGCACACCAGGCCGGTGAACTGTCCGGCCGAGAGACCCTTCGAAGTGGAAGCGAAACTCTTTCCGCCGTCGTCGCTCCGGAAGAGGCCACACTGCGTGCCGACCCATACACGCTTCGGGTCGGCCGGATGGATCGCCACCGCCGCGACGCTCTCGTTGACGAGGCCGTTCGACAGGACCTTCACGTCCCCGAGCGCGGGCGTCGTGTCGAGGAGGTGCCGGTCCACGGTGCCGAGGAGGAGTCGTCCGCCGGGCGCCGCCGCGAGGGAGCGCAGGAGCATGTCCTCCGGCTCTTTCGAGACCGCCGTCCAGTTCCGCCCGCCGTCCGCGGTCACGAAGAGCCCCTTCGGCGGTCGCAGCGGGTGCAGGCCGAGACCGGCGAACCGCACGCCGTCGCCGGAGAGGGGCACGACGTCCCAGAACCGCGGCGTGGACACCCATCGCTGCCACGTCCGGCCCGCGTTGTCGGAGCCGTAGTGGATCGTGGCGTCGGTGGCATCGAGATTCGTGACGAAGACACGGAGGACTTTCGGGTGTTCGGGGTGAGAGCGGATCAGCGCGACCGGCCAGGCCCGGGGATCGACCTTCTCCGTGAACCGCGCGGCGGTCGCCCAGCCGAAGTCCTCCTGGACCATGACGCGGAACAGGAGATGGCCCTTCGGTCCGGCGGAGACCACGACCGCGCGAAGCACGCCCTCCCCGTCGCCGCCGAAGCCGATCACGTGGCCGTTCACCGAACCCTCGGCCTTCCACTCGACGCCGTCGGCGCTGCTCGAAACGACCGGGCCGTCCGACGAGACGAGGCGCCCTCCCGCGAGGGCCACCGGCCCCGGACGCGCCGCCCCTTCGATCGCCACCCGCCGCCAGGACTCACCGGCATCCGTGGTGAGAAAGTACCCGTGCGCGGTCATCGCCAGCGCCCGGTCGGGCGCGGATCCGTCGACGGAGATACGCAGGGCGAGGCCGCCCCAGGGGCCGTGGCATTCCCAGTCCGGCGGCCCGGCGAAGGCGGGAGCGACAACGGCGAGAACGAGGAGAGTGACGAGGATTCGAGAGGGCATGCCCGGGGCTCCTTTCGGGCCGCTCATGATACGCCAGGCGACCACGAATTGGTTACGCGGGGGTAACGGGATCCGCGCCCGGTAACTGAATCGCCGGGAGCCGCGAGGAGCGCGTATCTCGTAACCCCGGACACTGGTTGAGCTTGTGGAAATCCCCAGAAGTGTCCGTTTCGGAATCACTCTTGCGTATCCCTCCTCCAGCGCGCATGGCAACGAGGAGAGACAAGATGAAACCCGCCATGCTACTCATCGCCGTGTTCGCGCTCAGCATCCTGCTGCCCGCTACGGTGGAGACGACCTGGGCGCACGGAGGCGCCTACCGCGGCCCGGCCGGCGAGGTTCCCCCCGGCCGACGCGACCCGAAGGACCCCCAG
>JBDLIY010000252.1:0-6138 GCA_039714635.1 Planctomycetota bacterium | reverse complement strand
CCCTCGGCGACGGCCCGGCCCTACTCTCGCTGCTCGTGGTCCTCCCCTTCGGCCTGGTCCTCCTGGGAATGAAGATCCGCAAGGGCCGGGCGATACCGAGACGGGAACATTCCTTCCAAACCCCCGAAACCGGGAACCGGGGAGATCCATGAACCGTGGAAAAACCGAACCGGTCCCCGGAGCCCGCGGTACTCTCCCGCCATCATGACGGCGATCAACCTCGACAAGCTCATGAGCCTCGGCAAGCGCCGCGGCTTCATCTACCAGGCCAGCGAGATCTACGGCGGCTTCGAGTCGACCTGGGACTACGGTCCCCTCGGCGTCGAACTCAAGCGGCGCATCGCGGACGCGTGGTGGCGGGACACGGTCATGGCCCGCGAAGACGTGGTGGGCCTCGACTCCGCCATCCTCCAGCACCCGCGGGTCTGGGAGACGTCCGGCCACGTCGGCAGCTTCAACGATCCCCTCGTCGACTGCAAGACGTGCCAGGGCCGGTTCCGCGAGGACAAGCTGCACGAGTCCCAGTGCCCCCGGAAGCCCTCCAAGCGCCCCGGCGAGCACAAGGACTGCGAGCTGACCGAGGCGCGCCAGTTCAACATGATGTTCAAGACGCGGGTCGGCCCGGTGGAGGACTCGAGCGCGATCGCCTACCTCCGCCCGGAGACGGCCCAGGGCATCTTCACGAACTTCCTGAACGTGATGTCCACGATGCGCGTGAAGATCCCGTTCGGCATCGGCCAGATCGGCAAGAGCTTCCGGAACGAGATCGTCACCGGGAACTACATCTTCCGGACGCGCGAGTTCGAGCAGATGGAGATGGAGTACTTCTGCCGGCCCGAGGCCGCGCCCGAGACCTACGAGTACTGGGTGAAGCAGCGGATGGCCTGGTACGACGGGATCGGCATCCGGGGCGAGAACCTCCGCGCCCGCGAGTACGAGAAGAGCGACCTGGCCCACTACGCCGACGCCTGCACGGACATCGAGTACGCCTACCCCTGGGGCTGGGACGAGCTCGAGGGCGTCGCCAACCGCACGGACTACGACATCCGGAAGCACGCGGAGGCGACGGGCAAGAAGTTCGAGTGGATGGACCCGCAGACGCGCGAGAAGATCGTCCCCTACGTCATCGAGCCCGCGGCCGGCCTGACGCGCATCGTCCTGATCGCCCTCCTCGACGCCTACCAGGAGGAGAAACTGGACGACGGCAGCGAGCGCAATCTCCTGAAGTTCCACCCGCGGATCGCGCCGGTGACGCTCGGGGTCTTCCCGCTCGTGAAGAAGGAAGGCATGCCGGACAAGGCGCGGGAGATCGTCTCGCGCTACCTCGACCGCTTCCCGGTCTACTACGACGAGGCGGGCGCCGTCGGCCGCCGCTACCGCCGCCAGGACGAGATCGGCACGCCGTTCTGCGTGACGGTGGACGGTACGACGATGGACGACGACACGGTGACGATCCGCGACCGCGACACGATGGAGCAGGTCCGGATCCCGATCACCGGCATCGGCGACTGGATCGACACGCGCAGCGCCGAAATGTAGCCCCGATGGCATCTGGGTGAGCCAGTCCCTGTTGCAGCCCGTGGTCGAAAGTGCCCCTGAGTGTCGGAGCCAGCCGTGTTCGCGCTGCCTTCGGCGTACGTAGCGAGGAGGGCTGCCACAGCAAGTACAGGCCCCGATGCGTCAGGATCGATTCCCGATCTGATCGACCCACTCGTTCCTGGAGACATGAGCGAACGTCTCGAAACGGGAGGGCCTCGCCCCAAGACGTTCCTCACAAACGAGTTGCGGACGGGCGCCCGCTTTCGGCGAGAATCGGCACATCCCTTGCCATATGTCGGGCATGGAGATGTCGACATGAACCGGCTGAGCCCCGAACGCCCCCGCCGGACCGGATCCTCCGACCGCCTGGACCACGTCCTCGCCGCCGTGATCGACCGCGCCCGCCGCGCGATCCGCGCGCCGGCGATGCGGGACGCGGAGCCGGAGCTCCGCAGGATCTTCGCCCTGGGCCTCCGGTGTCAGAAGGTGGCCCGCCGCTGCGCAGTGCGCGCCGGTCCGGCCGGGGCGACGCGCGAGCCGGACGACGTCCTCCCGCTGGGCGCGGAGGGAGCGGAGACGCTCGCCCGCGAAGCCGGCGCGACCGTGACGGTCGCCCGCCACACCTACCCGAATCCGGGGGAGCGGGCTCCGGAGGCGATGGAGCAGGCGTTCCTCCTGACTCGGATGGGCTTCCTCGCCGCCGAGGCCGGCCGCGCGGATCCGGACGGCGATCCCCTGGGCGGATTCGTGTGGGACGAGGGCGCCCCGATGGGCCGGACCGCGCTGCCCGGCGGACGCACGGCGACCCTCGTCGCGGCGCGCCCCTCCGCGGCGGGCCGGGGTCTCGGCGTCGCCAGCGTCTGCCGTCGCGCCGGCACGGGCAGGCTCCGGGGCACGGACGACATGGAGATCGTGCTGACGCTCCTCGTACCGGGCCCCGCCGGGGACGGCGACCCCTACGCCTGGCTGATCGAGCTCCGCACGGTTCCACGCTGAATCGCGTCAAACGGTGTCAGGAGCAGAACACCGCGATCACGGCACAAGCGCGATGAAACGGTCCTGACACCGTTTGATGCGACTTATCATGCGGGTGTGATCCTCGTCGCGAATCTCGACTGTGAGCTCGTCATGGCCCGGCGCGCGGGCCAGCGGAGCGAGCCCCTGCCCCTCGCCGCCCAGCGTACCGCGTCCGCCCTCGGCACACTCCTGCGCGCCTTCGCGGGCGAGGGCGACCGGCTGTGGACGATCCTCCCCGTCGATCCCGACCGACTTCCGGAGGTCCCCGGCCTGCCTGCGGTGAAGCTGATCAGCGGACCGGTCCCGGAAGGGGAGCCGACCCTCGCCTGGGGCGGCACCGCACAGATCGACGCCTCCGTGAACGACCGGCGCCTGGCCGCGGAGATCGCCGCGAACGCGGGATGGAGCCTCCCGGGCGCGGCCGTCCTGCACTCCATCTGGGCCGTGGAAAAACACGTCGCCGACGGTGGAGCGGACCTGGCTCCCGACGGGCGATGGGTCGCGAAGAGTCCGCTCTCCGCCGCGGGACGGAGCCGGGCCTTCGGCGGCGGTCCCCCGGTCGGGAAGGCCGCCCTCAACCGTCTCCAGCGGCTGCTGAACGCGCAGGACACCCTCGTCTTCGAGCCGTGGATGGAGCGCCGGGAAGACTACGGGGTCGCGGGCCGCGTCACGGAGACCGGCCCGGAGGACCGCCGGGCCCACCGCCTGCTCTCCGACGAGCTCGGGCTCTTTCGGGGCGTGGAGATCGATCCGGAGTTCCGGGAGCCCGAACTCGTCGCGGAGGCCGCCCGGACCGCCGGGGAGGTCCTCCACGCGCGCGGCTACCGGGGCCCGTTCGGCGTCGACGCCTGGTCCGGCCGGGACGCGGACGGGGCGTCGATCCTCCAGCCGCTCTCGGAGATCAACGCGCGCTACACCTTCGGCCACGTGGCCCGAAAGCTCACGGAGCGCCTCGGTCTCTCCCGCGCCACGCTGCGGATCGGCCACGGTCCGGTCCCCGACGCGCCCGGCGTCGTCCCCCTCCTCCTTCCCGGAGGTGAAGACGGGACGGCCGCCTGGCTGGAAACGGACTTATACTGAGCACGCCATGAAACCCAGAATCGTCATCCCCCTGCTCCTCCTCGCGTTCCTGGCCGGCTGCATCACCGACCCGGTCACCGGCTCGCACCGCCTCGGTTTCGACATGTCCGACGAAAAGGAGATCGCGATGGGCGCGCAGTACGCGCCCTCCTTCAAGTCCCAGTACGAAGGGGCGTACCCCGACCGCGAGATCAGCGAGCACTGCCGGAAGATCGTCCTCGGCATGGCGAAGACCAGCCACCGATCCCACCTGCCGTGGACCTTCACGATCCTGAACTCCTCGGAGGCCAACGCCTTCGCGCTGCCGGGCGGCACCGTCTGCATGACCCGCGGCCTCCTCGCGCGCCTCGAGAACGAGGCCCAGTTCGCCTGCGTGATGGGCCACGAGATCGGGCACGTCAGCCACCGACACTCGGTCAAGCAGCAGAGCGACCAGGCGCTGTTCAACATCTTCGTCAACGCGGCGGCGATCGGCATCGCCGTGGCCGACGTGAAGTACGGGAGCCACCTGATCGACGCGGGCGCCATGGCCGGCCAGCTCACCCTGCTCTCCTTCAGCCGCGGCCAGGAATCGCAGGCCGACGAGCGGGGCGTGGAGTACGGCCACCAGGCGGGCTACGACCCGCGCGAGATGGCGGGCGTCTTCCGCATCTTCAAGCAGATGAAGGAGGAAGCGGGCGGCGGCGGCGGGCCGGCCTGGATGAGTACCCACCCCCTCGACGACGATCGCATCGAACACGTCGCCGAGCTGGTGGCCGAGCACCACCCCGAGGTCGTCGAGACGAACGGCAAGGGGCTCGTCGTCTCCACGCCGACGTGGGGGCGCCTGATGGCCCGGCTCCGCGAGCAGCAGAAGGTCTACGATGACTACGACAAGGCGGCGAGGGGGCTGTCGAAAGCGCTGAAGAACAACGACCGCGACGCCCTGAAGCGGATCCTCGACCAGATCGAGAGTTGCCGGAAGCGCCTGCCGGCCCACGCGCTCCTCGTCAGCGGCACCGGCGTCGTCTACTACTACCTCGGCGACACGAAGATGGCGAAGCGTCAGCTCGACATGGCGATCGGGATGCAGGAGGACCTGTTCGAGCCCCGCTATTTCCGCGCCGAGATGGCGCTGGCGGAAGGGGACGCCTCCACGGCCCTGGGCCACGCCACCGTCGCGCGGCGGCTCTGGCCGCACCACCCGGGCCCGTACTTCGCGCTCGGCCGGGCGTACGACAAGAAGGGCGACAAGGCGAACGCCATCCTGAGCTACGAGGGCGTCCTCGAGCGCGCCAACCCGAAGTCGAACGAGTACAAGCGGTCCCAGGCGCGGCTGAAGGAGCTGAAAGGGTCCTGACCCGACCTTCTCACCGGGCTGCGCGGTTTTCGCCGGCCCTCGTTGCGCCGGGCTGCGTTGAGGCTCGTCGTTGACCCGCCGGGGTCGACTCCTCCCCTCGCCTTGCCCGGCACCCCGATACCTCGGCGAAAACGCGGTGCGTGTTCCCGAGCGAAGTGCAATGTCGGTCGCGAAAGCCGCGCCACTGCTCATGTCCCACGGGATCTGCGCACATCCCGATGAGAAGGTCGGGCCTGACCCACGCTTCACCCGGGAATCGGTACCGGGTTCCGGTCCTCGTCCACGTTCACGTAGACGATCTGTGCGCTCGTGACCCGCACCAGCTCCGTGGACGGGTCGAAACGTCGCGCCCAGACGTCCACGAAGATCGCGATCGACGTGCGGCCGGTGCGGATGGTCTCGCAGAACAGGCTCACGAGGTCCCCGACGAAGACGGGCCGCTGGAACTCCACCGCGTCCATCGCCACCGTCACCACCCGGTCGAGCCCCTCGCTGCGCGCGTGCACGGCCCCGGCCTGGTCGATGTGCGACAGGATCACGCCGCCGAAGATCGTCCCGTGGACATTCGTGTCCCGCGGCATCATCAGCACGCGGATCGCGGGCTCCCCCGCCGGGCCGGCCAGGGCACTCTCATTTTGAGACGAGGTCATGCCCCCTCTCTATCACGCCGGGACGGAATCCCTCCGATTCCCGCTCATTCGGGCCCGTCCGGTGGTCGATAAGGCAGAGGAAGGTAAAGGAATTGGATCGAATGCAGGGTCGAAGCTCACTCGACGTTTTCGACTTCGGGGTCCTCCTCCAGGCGCTCGCCGGCAGCCTGAAGGTCGGCTCCCTTCGTGTCGTTTCCGGGTCGAAGGAGAAGTACATCGGCCTGAACCGCGGCACGATCGACGCGATCTACACCACGCGATCCCGCTTCCGCCTCGGACGCATCCTCTACAACATGCGCTGCATCGAGATGGAGACCCTGGAGAAGGTGCTCGCCGGGCAGAAGAGCGGCGAGCTTTCGGGCCCGATCGGGAAGGTCCTCGTCGAGTGCGAGCACATCTCGCAGGAGGACCTCGACGCGGCGCTCCACTACCAGCTCGTCGAGGAGTTGCTCGAGATCTTCTACTGGAGCGACGTGGGCTACGAGTTCTACTCCGTGCCCCCGGAGCAGGCCC
>JBDLIY010000251.1:0-6143 GCA_039714635.1 Planctomycetota bacterium | reverse complement strand
CGCGGCAGATCGACGCCTGTCAGCGTTCTGTCAATCCCCCCGGCGGCAGATCGACGCCTGTCAGCGTTCTGTCACATCCCCCGGCGGCAGATCGACGCCTGTCAGCGTTCTGTCGCCCCCTCCGGCAGTCCTTCCGTCGGGAAGCCCTCCCCCGTCAGCACCTTCGTGAGGTCCTTCGGCAGCGGCGCCGTCACGTGGATCGTCGCGCCCGTCACCGGGTGGTTCAGCCGCACCGAGAACGCGTGAAGCCACTGCCGCCACAAGCCGTGCCGGCCCTTCAGACGCCGGTTCGTCGCCTCGTCCCCATAGATCGGGTCGCCGGCCACCGGGCAACCGACGTGGGCGAAGTGCGCGCGGATCTGATGCGTCCGACCGGTCTGCGGCTGGGCCTCGGCCAACGTCAGGCCGCCGTGGGCCACGATCACCCGGTAGAGCGTGCGCGCCGGCTTGCCGTCGCGGTCGATCTCGACGCGGAGGCGGTCGGATTCGTAGAGGTCCCGCCGGAGGATCGGCGCGTCGATGAAACCCGCCGCCGGGGAGACCTCCCCCACCACGAGCGTCAGATAGGCCTTCGTCATCTTCTTCCGACGCAGCGCGCGCGTCAGGCCGCGGAGGCCGGCGGCGCTCTTCCCCACGAGAACGATTCCCGAGGTGAGGCGATCGATCCGGTGGGCCAGGTTCGGCCGGAACGTCTTCGATTCCGACGGGCCGAGGTAGCTCCAGACGGCGTCGAGGAGCGTGGCCTCGTCCTCGTCCCGACCCTTGTGGACGAGGAGGAACGGCGGCTTGTTCACCGCGAGGACGTCGTCGTCCTCGTAGAGCACGTCGAGCTCCGGCGCGCCGGCCTTCGCGGCGCGCGGGGGCCGGCCGCGGAGGTCCTTCATCCGCCGGTCGGCCGGGTAGAGGACGACGAGGTCGCCGTCGTCGAGACGTCGCTCCGGCCGCGCTCTCTTCCCGTTCACGACGACCTGCCGCGTGCGGATCATCTTGTAGATCGTCGGCAGCTTCGCGCCGCGGAGGTACTTGCGCAGAAACCGGTCGAGCCGCTGGCCGGCGTCGTCGGGTCGGATGCGGATCTCCTCCATCGGCGGGAGGATAGCACTCGCACGGGAAACCCCGGGGTCCTTTCCGCGACCCGCCCACTGCTCTACAATCCGCCCGCCCGACCATGCAAACACTCAAACGGATCCGTCTGGCGCTCATCGTCCTGCTCATGGTGGTGACCATGGGCACCCTGCTGTTCCATCTCATCGAGGGGCACGACCTCGTGAGATCGCTCTACTTCACGGTGGTCACCATGACGACCGTCGGGTACGGGGACATCGTGCCGAAGACCGTTCCGGGGATGCTGTTCTCCGTCGTGACGATCTTCACGGGCGTCGGCATCTTCGGACTGCTGGTCGGCAGCGTGACCGAGTTCCTGGTGGAAGGGCAGATCCAGCGCGCCCTCGGGAGGAGAAGAGTGGAAAGGGACCTGGCCAACCTGCGGGACCATTACATCGTCTGCGGCTTCGGACGGATCGGATCGATCGTCTGTCGGGAGCTGTCCGAGAGCCACGTGCCGTTCGCGGTGATCGACGTGAACGAGGACTCGATCCACCAGGCGAGCGAGGAGGGCTACCTCGCGCTCATCGGCGACGCGACGGACGACGACATGCTGATCACGGCCGGGATCGAACGCGCGCGCGGCGTGTGCGCGGTCCTGCCCTCGGACGCGGACAACGTCTTCATCACGATGACGGCGCGGGAGATCAGCCGGAACCTCCAGATCGTCACGCGCGGCGAGAACCTCCGCACGACCCGGAAGCTGGTCCGCGCCGGCGCGAGCCGGGTGATCTCCCCCCACGAGATCGGCGGCATCCGCATGGCGAACGCGATCCTGAAGCCCCACGTGATCGACTTCATCGAGGCGGCCACGCGCGCCGGCCCCTCGGAGATCAACATGGGCGAAGTGGAGATCGCGGAGCAGAGCGCCTTCGCGGGCCTCTCGCTGATCGACAGCGGGATCCGGCAGGACTACGGCGTGATCGTCGTCGCGATCCGGAAGCTGTCGGGCCGGATGCTCTTCAATCCGAATCCGAAGAGCGTCATCGAGTCCGGCGACGTACTGATCACGATGGGACCGGAGGCGCACCAGCAGAAGCTCGTTGACGCATCCCGGTAGGAAAACGACAGACTCGATTGGCGAGGGGGATTAAGCTACGGCCGTGAGCACATCGACCGCGAAGCTGCGCTTCCTGACGGGGAAGCTCGAGGGGAAGGCCTATCCCCTCACGAAGGCCCTGATCCTGGGCCGGGCCCCGGGCATCCAGGGCCGCATTCCCGAAGACTCGAAGGTCTCCCGGGAGCACGCGAAGGTCTATCCCCAGGGGGTGGACTTCTACATCGTCGACCTGAACAGCAGCAACGGCACGCAGGTCAACGACGCTCCCGTGACCCGCCGCCTTCTCCGCGACGGCGACGAGGTCATGATCGGCGAGACCCGCTTCCGCTTCGAGAACCCGCCGGAGGCGCAGCAGGCCCCGGCCGCGCCGGCGAAGCCGGCCGAGAAGCCGAAGCCCGTCATGCGCGAGGTCATCGACCTCACGAAGGCCCCGGAGCCGTCGAAGTCCTCCCCCGCCGGGGCGCTCTCGATGGACGAGATCGTGGTGAAGGACCGCGCTCTGCAATTCAGCAAGGCGGACGGCCGGAAGAAGCCGAACGCGTTGTTCGACGACATGGGCCAGCGCCCGTTCCTCTACCAGGCCGCGATGGGTCTGCTGGTCCTCGCGCTGTCGATCGGCTTCGTCCTCATCGGCCTGAAGCTGGCCGGCGTGATCGGGGGCGGCGGGGAGTAGGGTCGTCCGTCGGCATCACTCGCCGAGATACGCGGCCCGGATCGCGGGATCGCCCAGCAACTCGGCGCCGGCGCCCTCCTTGACGATCGAGCCGGTCTCCATCACGTACGCACGGTCGGCGATCTTGAGCGCGATGTGGGCATTCTGCTCCACCAGGAGGATGGTGGTGCCGGACCTCTTCAACTCGCGGATGATCGAAAAGACCGCGGCGACCTTCTTCGGGTCCAGGCCCAGACTCGGCTCGTCGAGAAGGAGGATCCGCGGTCGGGTCATGAGCGCGCGGCCGAGGGCGAGCATCTGCTGCTCCCCGCCGGAGAGCGTCCCGCCGGGCTGCTTCCGCCGCTCCGCGAGAATGGGGAAGAGGTCGAACACCCGGGACCGGGCGGTGGCGATCGCCGCGGAGTCGCGAACCGCATAGGCGCCCATGTCGAGGTTCTCGTCCACGGTCAGCCGGGGGAAGACGTGCCGCCCCTCGGGAACCTGGCAGATGCCGCGGTTGACGATCCTGTCGGGAGAGAGGCCGTCGATCCGCTCTCCGTCGAAGGTGATCTTTCCCGAGCGCGGGCGCTCGATCCCGGAGATGGTCATCAGCGTGGTGGACTTGCCCGCGCCGTTCGCGCCGATCACCGCGACGGTCTCCCCGGCCAGTACCGTGATCGAGATCCCCCTCAGGGCTTCGATGACACCGTAGAAAGTGTGAACGTTCTCGAGCCGCAGGAGCGCTTCCGTCATTCCTCCTCCTCCGGGACTCCGAGGTAGGCGGCGATGACCTTCCGGTCCGCCTTCACCTCGTCCGGTGTCCCTTCGGCGATCTTCCTCCCGTAGTCGATCACCGTGACGCGGTCGGAGACGCCCATCACCACCTTCATGTCGTGCTCGATCAGGATGACCGTCGGCCCGCGGTCGCGGATCTCCCGGATGAGGTCCATCAGGCGGCTCGTCTCCCCCGGGTTCATCCCCGCCGCCGGTTCGTCGAGGAGGAGGACCCGCGGCTCCGTGGCCAGGGCCCGGGCGATCTCCAGGCGCCGCTGGTCGCCGTAGGCGAGATTCCGGGCCCAGACGCCGGCGCGGTCCCGGAGCCCGACGAAATCGAGGATCTCCATGGCCTGCCGCTCGATGGCCCGCTCCTCCGGTCGGGCCGGCATCCGGAGGATCGCGGAAAACCACCCCGCCCGGGTGCGCGGGTGGCGCCCCACCATCACGTTCTCCAGGGCGGTCATCTGCTTGAAGAGACGGATGTTCTGGAACGTGCGCGCGAGGCCGAGCCGGGTGACGCGGTAGGAGGGAAGCCCGGTGATGTCACGCTCTTCCAGGAAGATCCGGCCGGCCGTGGGAGGGTGGATCCCCGTGATGCAGTTGAACAACGTGGTCTTGCCCGCGCCGTTGGGTCCGATCACGGAGTGGATCGAACCCCGCTCCACCGAGAGGTCCACCCGCTCGAGCGCCTTCAGCCCCCCGAAGTGTTTCGACACGGCCTCGGCGTGGAAGAGGGACGCGCTCAAGACTCCCCCTCCTTCGGCGAGCCGGCCACGAGCCGCGCGGACCCGAACAGCCCCTGGGGCCGGTAGATCATGAGGAGCACCATCAGGGCGCCGAAGATCAGCAACCGGTAGCTCTGGAACTCCGGGAGATACTGGCGGAGGAGCGCCGGACCGGCGTACAGAAGGGCCGCGCCGACCATGACGCCGGGAATCGAACCCATGCCGCCGAGCACGACCATCGCCAGGATCATGGCCGACTGCATGAAGTAGTAGTACATGGGGTTGGTGTAGTCGAGCTTGGCCGTCCACAGCACCCCCGCGAAGCCGGCCCACATGGCGGAGAAGGCGAACGCGGCCAGCTTCAGCCGGGTGGTGTTGATCCCCATGCAGCGCGCGGCGATTTCGTCCTCCCGCATGGCCACGAGGGCCCGGCCGACGCGCGAGCGCTCCACTCCCCGGATGACCACCACGGCGAGGATCACGAGCGCCAGGGCCGGCCAGTAGTAGTGCCGGGGCTCGATCAGGGGGCCCGTGAACGGCAACGCGGACAGGTCCTGGAGGGACCCGGGGATGTCCTTGTTCGGAAGGCCCATTTCGCCGCCGGTGAGCTGAACCTCGGTCTTCAGGAAGTAGTAGACGACCTCCCCGAAGCCCAGCGTGACGATGGCCAGGTAGTCGCCCCGCAGCCGGAGGGAGGGCAGGCCGAGCAGGAATCCGGCGAGCATCGAGGTCAGCCCGGAGATCGGCAGCGCCAACCACATGCTGACGTCGAGGCGCAGCGCCAGGATGGCGAAGGTGTAGGCGCCGATGGCCCAGAATGCGGCGTAGCCCAGGACCAGCAGCCCGGCGTAGCCGACGACGACGTTGAGCCCCAGGGCGAGGGTCATGTAGATCAACGTCTCGAACCCCAGGTTCACCATCTGCCGGGAGCCCAGGAACGGGAAGAGCACGGCGATCGCCATGATCAGCGAGACGAGGACGAGGGCGGTGCGGGGGCTCCGGAGGAACAGGACGGTGCGCTCCCGGACCTCCCGCGTCGGTTCCAGGGCGACGACCCGGAGGAGTTTCAGGCCGTAGAGGAGGAAGCCGGCGGTCAGCAGCACGGCCAGGAACCACAGCGACCGGGTGGTGATCGTGGCTCCGGTCCCGTCGCCCTCGATGGAGACGATGGGGAAGGCCACCGCGGTGAGGCCCACCGCCACGATCACGATCCGGAGCCAGGGGGGCAGGTTCCTCATGTCAGACCTTGTCCGGTACGCGTTCCCCGAGGATGCCCCGGGGACGGAAGATCAGGACGAGCATCAGGATCACGAAGGCATACACATGCTTGTAGTCCGCCCGGCCGAGGATGTACTCGAGGGCACGGAAGAGGAACTCGAGCTTCAGGTCGAGGAGCAGGAGGAGGCCGGTCACGGCGACCGAAGCTCCCGCCGCCGTCAGGACCTGCCGGGGTCGTCGGCCCCGGGTCCGCCGGAGGAGGACGAGCACGAGTTGCATCCACACCGCGAACACCACGAGCCAGTAGATCGGCGTGACGCTGCCGCTCCACATGGCCAGGTTCTCGGCGATGCCCAGCGTGAAGCCGCCGACCATCGCCCCCGGGACATTGCCGATGCCCCCGAGCACCGCCGCGGTGAACGCCTTCAGTCCCGGAAGATAGCCATCCAGAAAGAGCATCACCGAGGCGTACATGGCGAACATGATTCCGGCCACCGCCGCCAGGCCGGAGCCGATGACGAAGGTGGCGGTGATGACCCGGTTGATGGGGATGCCCACCAGGCTGGCCATGGTGCGGTCCTGGGCGGTGGCCCGCATGGCCTTGCCG
>JBDLIY010000250.1:0-6163 GCA_039714635.1 Planctomycetota bacterium | reverse complement strand
GCGTCGCGCGGATGTTCAAGACCTCGCTGCCGGCGGTGGCGCTGCCGATGCTGCTTCTGGCACTGCAACCGCTGGGTTTGGCGTGGTGGCTGGCCCGGTCGTCCCGTCGGCGCCCGTAAGCACCGCGATCAGCTCCGCCGCCGCCCGCTTGTCGGGGATCCGGCCCCGCACCGAGGTGTCCAGGTCGTTCGCCGCCACGGTCGGCACCGCCGAGCCGACGCACGCCGGGCAGCCGGTCTCGCACGGACACTCGGCGATGACCTTCGCCGTCGCGTCGAGGATCTCGTCCAGCCGGTCGAGCGCGCCCCGCGAGTAGCCCATCCCGCCGGGGAAACGGTCGTAGAGGAACAGCCCCGTCGCGCCCTGCCGCGTCACGTCCACCGCCGCGCCGACATCGCTCGTGTCGCACATCAGGAACACCGGGATCACCTCCACGAGCACGTTCGCCACGCCGATCAGCGCTTCGCCCATCTCGCGATCCTCCGACAGGAGACCCGTCCCCGGAGCGATCCAGACCGCCACCGTCTCCACGCTCTGCTCCGGCAGTTCGAGCCGCTCGAAACCCAGGCTCTCCCGCGAGTGGAAACGCACCTTCTTGAACATCGGGATCGAAGTCGTGACCGTCACCTCGCCGTACCCGATCTCGACGCCCGGGCGGTCCGCCGACTCCTCCGGCCGGTCGATCCGGATCCGCGACGCGGTCACCGCCTGCGTGTAGTACGTGAGGTCCCGGCGCTCAACGCGCGCGATCTTCTGCACGAGGTCGAGTTCGTTGACGAAGTAGGTGTCCCCGCCGTGCAGATAGACCGCGTGGTCGTGGAGTTGCGTCAGCGCCGACAGCTCGTCGAGCGTGCCGATCACGCGCCCGCCGGCGGTCTGGTCCTCGATCGTCACGACCGGCCCGGCGATGTTCCGCAGGTTCACCTCGGCGGCGGGATACGCGGAGTTTCCGAAGTACCAGCGGTCCTCCACCCGCGTCACCTCGCGTTCGTCCTCCAGCAGCATCAGCAGCTCGCCGGAGAGCTCCCCGAAACCCCGCGCCTCGTCGTTTCCGAGCGGCAACTCGTGGGTCGCGCACCGCAGGTGGCCGACGGTGACGTGAGGGTTGTCCGGGTCGATCACCGCGCGCTCCGCCGGCCGGGCGAGCAGCCAGTCCGCGTGGTTCACGAGGTACTGGTCCACCGGCGAGTTCTTCGCGACGAGGACGACGAGGGATTCGCGGTCCCCGCGCCCGGCGCGGCCCGCCTGCTGCCAGAGGCTCGCCACCGTGCCGGGGTAACCGAGGATCAGGCAGGCGTCGAGACTCCCGATGTCGATCCCCAGCTCGAGTGCGTTCGTGGACGCGACGCCCATCAGCTCCCGCGCGGCGAGCTTCCGCTCGATCTCGCGCCGCTCCTCCGGCAGGTAGCCGCCGCGGTACGCCGCGACCTGGGCCGCGAGGCGGGGCGAACGCCGGGCCAGGCGCTCCGCCGCGCCCTTCGCCGTCAGCTCCGCCGCGAGGCGCGTCCGGGTGAACGCGATCGTCTGGACGCCGTTCGCCACGAGGTCGGCGAGGATCCGGGAGGCTTCGGTGATCGCGCTCCGCCGATCGCCTCCGGCACTCGCCTCCCGTGCTGACTTTCCGGAGGCGATCCGCGGCGGGTTCCAGGCCACGAAGCGCCGCGGCCCGCGCGGCGAACCGTCGCCCGTCACGACGGCCATCTCCTTGCCCGTCAACCGCGACGCGTGCTCGCCGGGGTTCGCGATCGTCGCCGAGGAGGCGATGAACCGCGGCTCCGCGCCGTGGTGGCGCGCGAGGCGGACCAGCCGGCGGAGCACGTTCGCCACGTGCGACCCGAAGACGCCGCGGTAGGCGTGCACCTCGTCGATCACGACGTACGAAAGGTGCGCGAGGAACCGGCCCCACCGCGCGTGGTGGGGGAGGATCCCCTGGTGGAGCATGTCCGGGTTCGTGAGGATCACGCTGCCGCGGTCCCGGAGCTTTCTGCGGAGGCCGCCCGGCGTGTCGCCGTCGTACGTCCCGGCCCAGGACCCGGTGAGCAGATCGAGTTCGGGCACGTGGGCGGCCAGACTCTCGATCCCCTTCAGCTGGTCCCGCGTCAGGGCCTTCGTCGGGTAGAGGCAGAGCGCCGTCGCCAGTGGTTCCTCGAGCAGTCGCCCGAGCACCGGGAGGTGGTAGCAGAGCGTCTTGCCGCTGGCGGTGCCCGTCACCACCACGACGTCGTTGCCGCGGGCGACCTCGTCGAGGGCCTGCGCCTGGTGCGAATAGAGCCGGTCGATTCCCTTCGCGGCGAGCGCCCGGGCGAGGGGCTCCGGCAGGCCGGCGGCCGGGTCGGCGTGCTCGGCGGCGCGGGCGGGAAGTCCGCGGTCGGCGGCGACGGGGGAGTCGTCGTCGGCGCGGCGAAGGCTGTCCAGGTCCAGTGCGATCATGTCACGTCCCTCTCCCGGCTCACGCCGAGCTGTCGGATCCGTCGGGTCAGCGCTCGCCGACGCTCGCCCCGGCACGCGGCGTCCGGGACCCGGAGTTGGTCCGTCGACTCCGGGGCCGGCACCTCGCGGGGCGGGACGGGGACGACGGGATGGAATGCCTCGGGCTCCCGCTGGTGCTGGAGGCGGCGGCGCAGCGCGGCGGACAGGCGCTCGCGCATGGCGGCCGGCGAGTCGAGAAGCGTCCGCTCGTCCGGTTCGTCGAGCCCCATGCCGTTTCCACTCAGCCCGTCGTCGATCAACCCGTCGAGGATCGCGAGCGCCGCCCGCTTGTCCGGCAGCGATCCCTCGCCGCGCTCCGGGTTGAGCACGGTATAGGGATGGAGCGGCTTGCCCGTGCAGTTCGGGCAGCCCCGGCGACAGGGGCAGGTGGCGATCGCCTCGCGCACCGCCGGGACGATCTCCCCGAGCCGCTCGTACCCCTTCGCCGCGTAGCCGAGGCCGCGCGGATAGTGCTCCCAGACGAAGATCGTCGACCACGGCGCGTTCGCGCCGCCAATCGTGTGCGAGAGGTCGAGGACGTCGCCGGACACGAAGAACGGCAGAATCGTCCGCGTCGCGAATCCGATCCCCCGAAGTCCGGCCATCGGGTCGAGGCCCGCCCCCTTCACGTCCTCGAGAACGTCCTCCGGCGGCTCGATCCAGAAGGCCGTCGTCTCCACCGGCCACGTCGGCAGCGAGACGCCGTGGCGGGAAACCGTATCGAGGCCGTAGAACCGCACGCGCTCGTAGGCGTACACGCGGAAATAGACCGTCACCTCGCCGAAGTACGCGCGGCCGGCGCCGAACGGCCGCTCCCGCAGCACGCGGTCGACGTGGTGGACGTCGTCCCCGCCCAGCGACTGGGTGTAGTAGTCCACCTCGACCCGCCGGGCGAACGCGATCGACTTCTCGAGATCCAGCCGCTCCACGCGCCAGGTCTCGCCGAGGTGGAGGTAGATCGCCTCCGGGTGGAGCACGCTCTGGCCGTCCCACTTGCCGACCTCGCCGAGGGCGCGCCCCGTCTCGATGTCGGTGACGAGGAAGTTCCGGTCCGTGGCGTCGCGCAGCGAAACCTCGTGCTGGGGGACCTCCGCCGCCGCGTGGTACCAGCGGCCGTCCAGACGGTGGAGCTTCGCGTGCTCACTGAGGACCTCGAGGACGACGGGCGCGAACGGCCCGAAGTCCTCGCCGTCCGTGACGGGAAGCTCCTGCGCCGCGCATCTCAGCTGGCCCGAGAGGACGAACGGGTCGTGGGGCTCCGCCGTGGCCGCCTCGACCGGCCGGTCGAAAACGTACTCGGGATGGCGCAGCACGAACTGGTTCGTCGGCGTGTCGAGGCCGACGAGGACCACGAGGGAATCGCGACCCCGGCGCCCGGCCCGCCCGGCCTGCTGCCGGAACCCCGCCACCGTGCCCGGCCAGCCGACGATCACCGAGGCGTCGAGGCCGCCGACGTCGATGCCCAGCTCCAGGGCCCGCGTGGTGCTGACGCCGAGCAGATCCCCGTCGAAGAGCCGCCGCTCGATCCGCCGCCGCTCCTCCGGGAGCAGGCCGCCGCGGTAGGGCGAGACACGACCACCGAGGCCCGGTGCCCGTTCGGCCAGGGCCGCCCGCGCGTAACGGTGGATCAGTTCCGACGTGACGCGCGCCTTCGAGAACGTAATGGTCGGGATCCCCCGCGTCACGAGGTCGACCATCAGGTCCGTCGCCTCGACGTTCGCGCTGCGCCGGGAGCGACGTCGGGTCGACCGGACGCGGGGCGGATTCCAGAAGAGCGTGGTCCGCCGGCCCCGCGGGCTTCCGTCGTCGGTCACGACCGTGAGCTCCCGTCCGAAGAGGTCCGCCGCGTGCTCCCCCGGGTTCCCCACGGTGGCGGAGCCGGCCACGATCCGCGGGGCGGCCCCGTAGTGCCGGGCCACCCGCAGCAGCCGCCGGAAGAGCATCCCCGCGTTCGCCCCGAACAGCCCCGAGCAGACGTGGAGTTCGTCCACGACGAGAAGTTCGAGCCGCGCGAGGAACCCCGCCCACCGCGCGTGGTGGGGCAGCACGGCCGCGTGGACGAAGTCGGGATTGGAGAAGAGGACCGCGCCCCGGTCCCGCAGCCGCCGCCGCGTCGACGACGGCGTGTCCCCGTCGATCACTCCCGCGAGCACGCGGTCGAGGCCCGCGGTCCCCCCGATGACGCGGCAGTCCCGCTCGAAGGCCCGGAACTGGTCCTGGGCCAGCGCCTTCGCGGGATAGAGAAGGAGCGCGCGCGCGTCGGGGTTCGCCCCCAGCGCCTCCACCAGCGGGAGCAGGAAACCCAGCGACTTGCCGGACGCGGGGCCGGAGGTCAGGAGGACGTCGCGACCGTCGCGCGCGAGGTCGAGGGCCCGCGCCTGGTGAGAGTACAGGCGCTCGATCCCCCGGCCGGCGAGGAGCGCCCGCTGCTCACCGACGAGGGGGGAGGCGGGTTCCGCGGTCCGGGCCCGGATCGCGGGATCCACGTGACGGTGGACCACCCGCCGGGCGAGATCTGGGTCGGCCAGGGTCTCGGCGAGGAACGCGGCGACGCTCACGACCCGGCCCCGTTCAGCCCGTCCTCGTTCAGAAGAGGCAGGAGTTCCGCGAGCGACACCAGGTCCCGCCGGTTGTGGACGAGGATCTTCGCCATGTCCGACGCGTCGCCCGTCCGTACGAACGCGTGGTAGGCGTCCGGGATGTCGCGGCCGGGGATGTCGGGGAGCCGCGGCTTGCCGAGGATGCGTGTCTCGAGGGTCTGGAGGCGGCAGTCGTCGAGTTCGTCCTTCCATCGCCGGCGCGCGGGGTGGACGAGATCGAGGTGGGGAAGGTCGACGTCGAACGCCAGCCGGTGGTGCGCGGCCCGCGTGCGGATGAAGGGCAGGTCGTAGCTCTTGCCGTTGTAGGAGACCAGGGTCTCCGCCCCGGTGGCCTCCTCGAGGAACCGTGTCACCACCGCCGCCTCCTCGGCGTAGGTCCGGGCGAGCAGTTGCGTGACCGTGACGGTTCGCCCGGTCGCCCGCATCACTCCGATGAGGAACAGCGGCGCGGCGGTGAATCCCCCCGCCTCGATGTCGAAGAAGAGCAGGCCGGGATCGACGTCCACGCCGATCTCTTCCCGGCTCTCGATGACGTACGCCCGGCCGACGCCCGGGACCTCGACGACGGCGCCGTCCGCGGCGTCCTCCAGCCGGAGGGCCGGGCGGGTGGCCGTCGTTGGCGATGCGGCGCGCCGGGGCCGATGGCGCCCGTACCGGATCACGGTCGGGATCCGGGCCAGTTCGGTCCGCGCCGGGTCCGCACGGGGAGCGAGCCGCTTCTCGCGGATCATCCTTCCGAGCCGGGCCAGTCGCGCCGTCGCGTCCACGGGCGAAGTCTAATCGGGGAGGGTGACACTCCTGGCTCTCCCGGTTCGCCGGCCCGGTGCCCACGTGGGGCGAGGTCGTGGCGTTCTCCCGCTGGGTGACGAGGGCGGCTGTTCCCTATCCACACACCCCGGGCCGGCCGAGGTGGAGGTCACAACCTGTTGCAGATCGTGGCCGAGACGTCCAGGGAACAAGCGGGACCACCCGTGGTCGTTGCGTTCTCCCGCTGGGTGACGAGGGCGGCTGTCCCCAATCCACACACCCCGGGCAGTTGACGTCGAGACGCAATTCAAGCATGCTCGGATCGGCGGGAGGTCACGGGTCTTGAA
>JBDLIY010000249.1:0-6185 GCA_039714635.1 Planctomycetota bacterium | reverse complement strand
CTTCTCCAGCCGACCCGTCAGCTCCTCGATGGCGAGGTCGTAGATGCCGTCGGTCCAGTGGCGCGCCAGGTCCTCCCGCCCGGCCGCGAAACGGCGACCGCGCGCCGCCAGGGAACGGCCGTCGCCCGTGACGCCGCGCCACGTCCGGTCCGCGGCCCAGGCGGGCTCGGGGCGGGGCGACCGCGCGAGGTGGGCGAGAAGCCCGATGAGCCGCTCGGTTCCGGCGAAGCCCCGTTCGGTGTCGATGGACAGCCCGTCGCACTCCGATCCGACGAGCTCGGAGAGGGCGCCCGCGCTGTCGCGGACTGTCCGCAGACGCTTCTCCAGTTCGATCTCGACCAGCTTCGGCACGGTCGTTCTGCGGGTGACGCGGAACGGGTGGGAGGAGCGCGGGGTGACCTGGCGCCGGGCCCGCGCGAAGTCCTCGAGGAGGCGCATCCGTGTCTCGTGTGTCCGCGGCCCGACGCCCGTCGGCCGGTCGAAGGTCGCGAGGATGTCGCGTTCGTCCGCGCGGCGGGCCAGGGCGCCGTAGGCGTCGAAGGGCGGGAAACCGTGGAAGGGCTCGTGGAGCGCGTCGACGTAGGCGGCCAGGCGGCCGCGTTCCGCGACGAGACGGTCGAGGTCGGCGGCGCCGTCCCCCGGACCGTGGCGGTCCCGCTCCAGGCAGCGCTTCAGCTCCGCCACCACGGAGCGCTTGTTCGCGTGGCGGCTGTGGAGCTCCAGGACGTAGTCCCCGAGCCCCGCCTTCTGGAGCCGCTGCGACACGACCGAAAGGGCGGCCATCTTCTCACTGACGAAGAGGACGGTGTCTCCCTGCGCGAGCGCCTCCGCGATGATGTTCGCGATCGTCTGGGACTTGCCCGTGCCCGGAGGTCCCTCCAGCACGAGGTCGCCGCCGCGCCGCACCGTCTCGATCGCCGTCTGCTGCGAGGAGTCGGCGTCGAGGATCTGGTGCACGTCGCACGGGTGCCGCAGGCCGTCGAGCTCCAGCGGGCTCACGGGCGCCGCCGGCTCCTCTTCCGGCTCCTCGCCCACGAGACGCCTCACGAGACGGTTCGACAGCAGCGTGGCCTCCTGGTCGAGGAGGTCGCGGTACATGATGTACTTGCCGAACGAGAACAGCCCCAGGTGCATGTCCGAGAGCACCTTCCAGCGCGGCTCCGGGAGGATTCCGACGAACGCCGAGAGGATCGCGTCCGGGTCGATGCCCTCGTGGAGGGCGGGCAGTTCGGGGGCGATGCCGAAGTCCACCTCGAGCTTCCGCAGGAGCGAGGGGTTGATCTCCGGCTCCTCCGCCGCCGCGGTCAGCGTGAACGGGCGACCGACGCCGGCCCGGTGCAGCGTGACCGGGAGGAGCAGGATCGGCGCGACGTGCGACTCGGCGCTGGTCTCCGACTCGTACCACTCGAGCAGGCCCACGGCGAGGAAGAGGGTGACCACGCCCTGCTCCTCGAAGGTCGTCCGCGACTTGAGGTAGAGGTTGTAGAGCGCCTTCGCGAGGTCCTTCTCCGTCCGGTCCGTCGCGAGCATCCGGTCCGTCTGTCCCTCCGTGAGCTCCTCGTCCGCCAGCGGGACGAACTCCGTCGGCGCCTCCGGCACGGGGTCGTCGTCGGCGCGGGGCAGGAAGCCGAACCTGGCGTCGCCTTCGACGAGGCGCTCCGCGACCACGCGCGGCACCTCGCCGACGATCCCCACGGCGCTCGTGCGCCCGGGGCGGTAGTTCAGCAGCTTGTTCCGCAGGGACAGGTCGAGGAGCTTCGACCGGAACTGCTCGAGTCGCGCTTCGGATCTGGTTTCGGACCTGGCGGACACCTGCACTCCTCCCGTCACGGATGAAAGGGGCTGCTATCATACGCAGCATGGGCAAGGGAGGCTTCTTCCTCACGTTCCTCGTCGTCCTGCTCCTCCTCGCCGGCGCGTGGTACATCCTCGTGCCGCGGGGGGAACCGGGGCCGGATCGGCCGGAGGCCGCGGGCGAGACCGATGGAGAGAAGACGGTCGAGCCGCCGCCCCCGGAGCCGGCGCCGGCGCTCTCTCCCGTGACCGCCGCCGGCCTCGTGCTGGACGCGAAGAGCCGGGAGCCCGTGGCGGGAGCCCGCGTCGAGCTGTTCGATCGGGTCACCGTCACCACGGACTCGCGGGGAGCGTGGAAGGCGGAGCTGGCGAGGAGCCTCGCGGTCCGGCGGATCGATGTCCGCGGCCGGGTCACCGCGGACGGTTTCCTCGAGCGGCGCACAGGGTTCCGCCTTCCACTCGACGGTGCGACGACCGGAGTGCGGCCCGTCCTCCTGTCCCGGATCTCCGCCCGCGTCTCCGGCCGCGTCCGGTTTGCCGACGGGCGTCCCGCGACCGGGGCGCGCGTGGAGGATCGCGTCACGGGAGAGGACGGCCGCTACGGTCCCGTCCCCGTCGGCGCCGGCCGGGTGAGGCTGGTCGCGGACGTGAAAGGGCATCCGTCGGGCACAACGACGATCGACGTGGAGCCCGGCGCGATCCGGGACCTGACCGCGGACATCTGGATCCCCGACTCGACGCCGTACTCCGGCCGCATCCTCGACGATGCCGGTCAGCCCCTCGCCGGGGCCCGGGTCGGCCTGGGCGGAACGGTCTGGATGTCGACCGGCGAGGACGGGACGTTCTCGTTCCCCGGAGTCTCGGGCGGCTACGGACAGCTGGAGTTCCGGGACGAGGGGTGGCGGCCGTTTCGCCGTCCCATCCTCCCCGGTGTGCCGCTCGAGGTGACGCTCGTGAAGGGCGGTGTCCTCGACGCCGTCCTCCATGACGCCGCCGGGAGCCCGGTCGGGTCCGGCTACGAGATGAGCCTCCTCGGACAGTTCGACTCGGAGGTCATGTACCGGACGACGACCGCCGCGGACGGCGGATTCCGGATGACGCTGCCGGTCGGCGGCCCGGTGGAGATCGAGGCGCGGCGGGAGGAGGTGCTCTGCGGCCGCTTCGTCGTGGAAGTCGTTCCCGACGCGGTGACGGAGCGGGAGTTCACGCTGGCCGCGGCGGAGAACCTCGCCGTTCGCGTCGTCTCGGAAGAGACCGGGGTGCCCATACCCGGCGCGATCGTCTTCGGCGGCTGGCCCGAGCCCGTGGCGGGAAAGACCGACGCCCTCGGCGGCGTGGACGTGCCGATGCCGCCGCGGACCCTTCCGAACACCCATCTCCGGATCGTCGTGCACCACCCGGATCACCTCGCGCGGACCGTCGTGGTCCCGAGCCTGAAACACCTTCCGGGGGAGGTCCGCGTCGTCGAGGTGGCCCCGCGCGGCTCGATCCGCGTCCGCGTCGTGGATGCTGACGACCGTCCCGTGCCCGGAGCCACGGTGGTCGTCAGCCGTCAGGGCACACCCTCCCACTCGACGTGCACCGGGCTCGACGGCACGGTCGACGCCGTCGCCCCGCGGGGCCGTCTCGTCAGCGTCCTGGCCAGCCATCCCCGCTTCGGCGTCCAGACCACGGGCGCGACGGCCCCCGCCGAGATCACGATCCGCCTCGCCGGCGCGTCCCGGCCCGGCACGAAGAGGGTCCGCGTGCTCGACGATCAAGGCGCGCCGATCCCGGGCGCCTGGGTCCAGAGCTACGGCTTCAAGCGGCGCCCGACGGACGAGACCGGCCACGTCGAGGTCCCGGCCCACCTGGACTGGCTCCACGTGATGGCGCCGGGCCGGGCCACGGCGCTCGTGGACATCGAACACGCCACCGGAGAGAAGCTCGTGCCCGTCCGGCTCTCCGCGGGCCGCGACCTCGAGGTCACGGTGGTGGACGAGGCCGGGCGCGGCGTGCGGGGCGCCCGGCTGCACGTCTCGGACGAGATGGATCGCGGCATCCCGTGTCCGATGATCCTGACGGACGGGAGGGGCCGGGCGCTCCTCCGCGGGATGCCGGCGAAAACGCCCGTCCTCGTCTCCGCCGGCCACCACGGTTTCGCGGCCGTCCGGAGCTGGGTTCCGGGTGACGCGACGACGGCGGAGCTTCGCCTGCCGAGGATGGGCGTGATCCGCGTGAATCTGGCCGGCGGCCGGAGGGCCGGTCAGCCGTTCCGGTTCCGCTGGCGCACGACGGACCGCGCGCCGTACCTCGACGACTACGGCTCGGGCGAGCAGGGGAGCGTGCCCGACGCCACCGGCGTCGTCCGGCTCTCGGCGCCCCCGGGGCGGGTCGCGCTTCTCTTTTCCTGCGCCGGCGGGGCCGCCCGGATCTGGCCCGATCTCCACGTGCCCGCGGGGGGAGAGGTGGAGGTTTCCTACGACTTCCCCGAGCCCGGGAGCCTGGACCTGAGGGTCATGGACGACGGGGACTCCCACGTCGAGGGCGCGCGGATCTTCGTCACGGGGATCCACGAGCATCTCGGCTGGACCACGTCCCGTGGCCGGATCCCCGAGGACAAGCGCGGCGGCCTGCCGGTGGGCCGCGTCCGCCTGGCGATCACCGCGGAGGGTCGGCCCACGGTGTGGACGGAGCCGCTCGATCTGTCCGCCCCGGGGCCGATCACGATCGTGATGCCGGCGGGAAGCGCCGTGGACGGGATCCTTCTCGACGGCGAGGGCCGCGCGGTCGCCGGCCGCGTCCGGGTCCTGACCGAGGTCGACCGGCCCACGGCGTGGACCGTGACCGATGCGGACGGTACGTTCCGTCTGCCTCGCCGCCTCGCGCCCGGGGAACACCGGATCGTGATCCGCACGCCGGGCCACCGCCCGAAGGTCGAGACGGTGAGGATCGGAGAGGGCCCGACGACGACGCTGCAGCTGTCCATGGATTGAGCAGACCGGAAGGAGATCAGGGATGTCCCTTCGCTACGATTGCCCCGGGTGCGGGGAAGAGATCGTCGTCCGCTACCTCGACGCGGGAGACGTCGCGCAGTGTCCCCACTGCGGGGCCGAGGCGGCCGTGCCGGAGGACGCGGAGACCGTCGACGGGCCGTCCCCGCGAGTGGATCCGAAGGTCCCCAAACCGCCTCTGCCCCGGCCCGGCCGGGAGATCCACGTGCCCACGCGGCGCCGCTCCCGGTACATCTTCCTCAGGATCCTGCCGTGGATCATCCTCGTCGGAGCCGCCCTCCACATCATCGCTACGATCATCGCCCTCGCCGCGGTATCGAGGGGGATTCGGGGGTTAAGCAACGAGCCGAACTTCATCGGGGCCTTCATGCTGTGGGTCCCGATCGAGATCCTCATCGCCCTCGGCCTGGCCCAGGGCATCTGGGCGGCCCTGGAGATCGTCGAGAACACGCGCGCCGTCCTGCCGCCGCCGGCGGATACCTTCGATTGAGGGCCAACTCCTCCTTCAGGCTGTCGTATCATTGTCGGGTCACACTCACGGAGGACTCGCCATGTCCGCACGCTCGATTCTCTGCCTGATCGCCCTGCTCGCCCTCGCGGCCGGAACCGCGGAGGCGCGCTTCACGGATCACCTGGACGACCTGGAGGGAGCGATCACTGATCGCCGGGCCGAACTCGCCGTCGACCCCGACGCGGCGAAGCTCGTCAAGCAACTGGACAAGGCGCTGAAGACCCTCGCGAAGTCGAATCTCGATCTCGATTACGCGAAGGAGGTCAAGGCGGCCGCCAAGGTGGCGAAGATCCTCGAGAAGAAGCTGCCGGACGAGACGGCCCTCCACGGAGAACTGGCGACGGCCCTCGCCGCCTACCGCGCCGACCTCGAGCCCGCACGGGTCGTGCTCGCCGCCACGGTGAACACGAAGAAGCTCGCGAAGCTCCTCAAGAAGGCGGACAAGTTTCTCGCGAAGGCGGACCTCGCGACGACGCGGGCGAAAGAGCTGAAGAAGCTGGCGGGCGCGGCGAAGTGCATGGCCGACTTCATCGGCGCCCCGATGCCCACCGAGGCCACCTGGGTCGTGAAGACGCTCACGATCGCCGACGAGGGCCTGGACCTCGACGACGACGGCACGCCGGACAACTCGCTGAAGGCGCTGCTTGCCGAGGTGGGGCAGGACGGCGACGCCCTGATCGCTGAGCTGATGGCGGACGCGGAGAGCGTGGCCCTCATCCAGATGTGGAACGTCGACGACTGGGCCGGCGACGCCTCCATCGACGCCGGGATCCTGAACGGCCTCGACCTGGACGGGAACCCGAAGGACAACTTCTCCGGTTTCGAGGAGTTCGACGTGACCGACTCCGTGGGCCTCGACGGGCGGCCGCTGATCGCCGAGACCGTCG
>JBDLIY010000248.1:0-6198 GCA_039714635.1 Planctomycetota bacterium | reverse complement strand
GTCAGGGAGCGAGCCAGTTGTCTGAGGCGGAGGAAAGAGACGAGTGGGCCGTTGGCGACCGGAAGTGGAA
The DNA here is from genome assembly GCA_039714635.1 of Planctomycetota bacterium. GTDB lineage: Bacteria > Planctomycetota > JAJSAM01 > JAJSAM01 > JAJSAM01 > JBDLIY01. The sequence continues at coordinate 6,128 of JBDLIY010000248.1, read as the reverse complement.
AGCACTTGATCTCGTTCGCAGGAATGGTCGGGTCAATCGGTCAGCGTATGCCAACTCCGCCGGGATCTCAGAACGCAGTGCACTCCGAGATCTGAACGAACTTGTTGATCGCGGCATCCTGCGCCGGATTGGAAAGGGGCGGGGCACTCGCTACGTTCAGGCTGAGCAGTTGGATGGACGCCAGTTCAGAATCGCAGACCCCGCGCCAAGGTCAGATTGACGCGGGGCCGCGGTCGTAACGCTTGTCTACTACTCGATCTCCAGCGGTACAGCCGGCTTCTTCGCGATCGGAGAGCCTCCGATCCCGACGCCGTCCTCCGTGAAAGCGAAGTAGCGGAACCTGCAGTTCATCCCGGCGTACATCGGGTCGCTCGGGATGGGGGCCGTGATCGAGAAACACGTCGATGTGAAATCGAACGTCCCGAGGATCGTCTGATCCCCGCCGATCTTGCGCACGAGAGTGCCGTAGCCACCAACCAGCGCAGGGTCCACCGTTACATCGAGATTGGCCTCGCCACCGAGATACCAGACGTCATCGTCAGAGCTGAGACCGAGGTCGAACAGGCCCGCTGCCGCGGAGCCGACCAATACGAAGGCAAGGAGTGCGGCAACTACGCCGCCCACCAGCCATTGGCTGCGCGTACGCATGTCCTCTCCCTCCACCTGTACAAGCGGCACGCTTCCGGCGCATCCTTCGGGAAAACCCGAACCCCAGAGTCCGTCCGCCGCCGCCACCTTCTCCAAGTGGGCATAGGACCAGCTTCGTACTGCCCTGCCAGGAGCCCATAAAACCGCGATACCTGCTGAACTCCCTCCCGTCTTCCCAAAGGATCCGCTGGCCCACGTTTCAGCGCACACCCATCAGGAATGGGGAACTACCCAAGCCAAATCCTAGGAAGACCTTAGGGGCCGTCAAGGCGATTCTCAAAGAAACGCCATGCTTGGGAGGGATAATCCATGGGTCGAGAATGTGCTTGGCAGGCATGGAAACCGCGCCAAATCGGGCCTCCGGCGTGTCAGGGCGGCGCGATTCGGCGCGAAAAAAAAATCCCGAAATCCTCGAGTGAGGACCGCTCAGAAACTACCGGGCGGCGTAGCGACGGTCCGGAGAGCGCAGCATGAAGCTGATCACGCGGTCCGAAACCGAGGACCGTTTCAGGTCGATGATCTCCGAGGCGGACAGCTCGTAGTAGCTGCCCGTCTGCTCGATCTTCGCGATCACCAGGCTGTCGCTGACGCCGGCCTGGGACATGCGGATCACGTCGAGGATGGACAGACGGGCCTCGCGCTCGCGGACCTCGTGGAGCGCGCGCTCGGTCCGGGCCTCCCGCTCCTTCGACTCCCGTTCGATGTCGTCGAGGGAACCGCCGATCAGGCTGCCGGTCAGGGCTCCGAAACCCGCGCCGATGGCAGCGCCGGCATTCCGGTCGCCCGACTGGTGTCCGAGGATGGCGCCCGCGCCGGCACCGAGCAGGCCGCCGAGGACCGCGCCGGATTCCGCGTGGCGACCGGTGGATGCGCAGCCCGCCGACAGAACGACCGCGAGCACGAGGGTGGTGACGATGAGATAGCGAGACATGCGAGACCTCCGGCCTGTGAAACGGACCGAGGTCGATCGCCAGGAAGGCTACGGGCTCACGCTATCACGGCTCGTCGGGTCGTCAACCGGGGTCTGCGGGATTTCCAGCCGGGAGATCCGGCCGAGGTTGACCGCGTTGATGACCACGTGGGCCAGGATCGGCCCCGCGAGGCTGCCCGTCTCGAGCGCGATCCAGCCGAGGGCGAAGCCGATCACGATCGCGAAGGCCGACCAGGCCAGGAAGCGACGGTCAGGGCCGGTGTGGATCAGGCCGAAGACCAGGCTGGAGAAGACGAGGCCGCCGACCGGCAGGAACGCGCCGCGGAAGAAGATCTCCTCGCCGATCCCGCTCGCCAGGGCGAGGACGATCACGGTGAAGAGGTCCAGCGGGCCCAGAAGGCGGCGCACTTCGAGGCTCAGCCATCGCATCCACGGGAACCAGCGGATCAGCTTCCCGGTCATCGAGATCGTCAGGAAAGCGAGGCCCGTGCCGAGGTACAGACTCCGGAACGTCTGGCCGCCGAGGAGCGACTCCGGCAGCCAGCTCCCGGTGCGAAGGCGGATCCAGATCAGCCCGGCCGCCGCCAGCAGCGCGTAGAAGACGCCGGCGAACCACCGGATGGCGCGGGGCGAGAGGGGCTGGTCGTCGCTCACCAGATCACCGTCCGGTCGTTCAAGAGGATCGCGTCGAGGAGAGCCTCGCCGTCGGGATCGCCCTCGAGCGGCACGCGCGTCCAGCAGCCCTCGGGGTCGGGGCCGAGGAGGATCTGCCGGTCGGTTTCGCCCGCCGTCCAGCGGATCAGGACGTCGGCCCCGGCGCGATCCGTGTCTTCGCCCGTCTCGATGTGGGCCCCGAGCCGCTCGAGGGCGTCGAGGAAAGCGGTCGCACGCGCGCCGCCGGGCAGGGAAGTGCGCTCCGGCCCCGCGAGAGCCTCGGCGCCGCTCTGGAGGACCACCCTGACGTCGTTGTCGGCCGCCGCGAGCCCCACGCTCATCCGCAGGGCCTCCACCGCCCGGTCCGACGCGCGGGGGTCGACGTCCACGACGACCAGGACTCGCTTGCCGGGCTGTTTCATGAGAAGGCCAGGAAGCGGTCCGCCTGCCGCACGAGCCGACCCAGCTGGGCCTGGCCGGCATAGTCCACGTCGGTAAGATCCGCCGGAAGCCCCCGGTTCGCCACGGACTGCGTGCACGCGGTCACGTGGAGGCCCTCGAAGTCCAGGCGGTCGGCCCACTCCTCGCGGAGCAATTCGGCCCCGTCCTCCATGAGGAACAGCTCGGTGACGATTCCCCGCTTCGCGGCCGCGGCCGAGATCGCCAGCGCGACCGCGGATTCCGCCGAATCCGGGGCGCAGGTCAGGAGGATGCCCAACTTCTTTCGCTCTTCCGCCACTCCCGAATGATATCCGGCCTGAAACGCCGGCCCCATGAATGGCACCACCCCCGTATAGGAAGAAGAGAACGGAGAACCGGGAAACGGGGCGGCCAGATGATCCGAAGCATCGATACCAGCGTGGCGCCCCCGGGTTCAAAGTCAGGGACCGCAGGGTTTGCGCGGGAGCGCCCGGAGTCGGGAGACAGAGGGTCGGGACACTTGAGCCGTGAGGAGGACTACGACCTCGTCCGTCAACTCGTCACCCGCGACCCACGGGCCCGCGAGGCCGCGTTCGACGCGCTCTTTACGAAGTTCCAGAACCGCGTGTTCAACACGGCCTGCCGCGTACTCGGGGACCGGGACCTGGCCGCCGACGTCACCCAGGAGACGTTCATCACGATCATGAAGAAGGCCGGGCGGTTCGACTTCCGCGCCGCCTTCTCCTCCTGGGTCTACCGGATCACGGTCAACCTCTGCATCGACGTCCGGCGGAAGCGGTCCCGGCAGCGGGCGCTCTCCCTCGGTGACCCCGAGGTGACGGGCTGGGCCGAAGGTTCGGTACGGGGTTCGCAATCCGGATCGGAAGAGGGGCCGGAAGCGGCGGCTCGAAAGAAGGAACTCCAGGCAGCGGTGGGAAAAGCGGTGGCCGCACTGAACCCCCGACTGTCTTCTGTCGTTGTATTAAGATATACGGAGGGACTGGGGTACGAGGAGATCGCGGAAGTCCTCCGGGTGCCCCTCGGTACGGTCAAGAGCCGGCTCAACCGGGCCCACGCCGCCCTCGAGGTGGAATTGGGGCCACGGCTCGTCGACTACGCGTAGACTATGATTGGACTGGGGTTGGAACGGAAAGGGGAGCGCGGGACCTTGCGCAGCACCTGGCTGATCGCACTGGCCGTCCTCGTCATCGCCTCCGGCTGCACCGAAGAGTCGAAGACTCCCCGGGGCGCCGAGGGGGCGGACGCCGCCCGCGATCTGTCCGTCGTGGCCTTCGAGCAGCGCAGCCGCCCCGACGTCCGCCGCGACGAGCCGCTCATCCTCTCCTTCTCCGACGCCCTCGACGCCGAGTCCGTCCGCCAGGGCGGGGTCCGCGTCATCCGGCGCCGCGGGAACCGGGAGCAGCCCTTCACCGCGCAGGTCGACGGCCGCCGCCTGATCCTCACGCCGCCGGGCCCGTTCGGCTTCGAGGCGGGGGAGCGCTACTGGGTGATCGTGGAGGGCTTCCCGTCCCTCCGCGCGCCCCGAAGCCGTGACGGCCGCCGGATGCGCCGCCGCTACCGCGCGTCTTTCGGGACCTCGCGCCTCTACCGCCCGGAGACGACCCCGCCGTCGGTGACGGACGTCTCCCTCCGCGAGGAGATGGGCGGCGGCTGGCGCGTTCACCTCCTCTTCTCGGAGGCGATCGAGCCCGGCACCATCGACCCGGGGATCACCGTCACCATCGTCGACCTGTCCGACGGCCGGCCGATCGAGGGGCGGGTGCTGGCGGATCGCAACTCCCGGCTGTTCCGCTTCCTGCCCCCGCCCGGCGTCCGCCCCGCGGCCGTCCTCGTCCGGCTGACCCGCGGCATCCAGGACCTGGCGGGCAACCCCCTTCGCCTCCCCGGAACGGGGGAGTGGATTCTCGAGCTGCCGCCCGTGCCGGAGCCCCCGGTCGCGGACGACGGCGGCGAGTTCGGCGAGATCGCCGAGGACTTCACCAGCGACCGGATGATGGACCCGGCCGGCACCTGCGCCCTCTGGAACGACCCGTCCCGGCCCGGCGTCCTGCTCGGGAGCCCGGCCCGCACGACACAGTTCCTCCCCGGCGACGGCGCCCAGCCGGACGAGTGGGTCGGCATCGGCGACGAGCCGGTGGAGATCCGCATCGTCCTCACACGTGAAGAGCTGGGCCCGGCGCGGGAGTTGACCGGCCTGCTCTGGTCGCCGCCGGAATCGGGCCGCACCCGCGCCACGTACCGCGGCGTCACCGTCCGCATCGCGCGCACGAACGCCGAGCGCCTCCGCGACGTGGACGAGGCCGTCGTGCCCGTCACCGTGCTGTCCGAGGCCGAGTACCGCGTGGATCCCGGCCGCGAGGACCTGGTCCCGATCCCGTTCGAGCGCCCCTGGCGGTACGACGGGACGACGAACCTCCTCATCACGATCCGGATCGGCGCCGGCGACCACACGAACTTCCTGCGCGTCCGGCGGGCGGGCTCCGGCGAAGCGACGGTCCGGATCGGCCGGCGCGTCGAGGCGCTCCGCCCGGTCCTCGCGGTCCGCGGCTTCTCCCTCGCGCCGATGGCGACCTCGTGGTTCTACGACACGGGGAGCGACTCACCGGAGTACCTGCCGGTCTTCCTGCACCCGGAGCGCATGCCGCGCGGCGTGACGATGGAGCTGTCGTTCCAGGGGGCGACGATGCTGGGACCGGCCGGCCTGCCTCCGACCGGCGAACCCGGCGTGGTGAGCGGGTGGGTGGACGACGTGACGCGGCTCGGTGGTTTTCGCTACCTGCGGTTCCGGGTGGTGTTCACCGGCGGCAGCCTCACCGGCGAGGAGCCGGTGCTGGACGACATCGTCGTCCCGTTCCGGCGGTAATACCGAGACAGGTTCTTTCATCCCAAACCGTCAGAACCGGTTGGTGGAATCGGGGGAATGGGATGAAAGAACCTGTCTCGGTATCAACGCGGTGATTTGCATGTGTGTATGCGAAAACAACGCATTGATTCCGAGGTTGGCGGCCGCGCAGAATCACCCCACCCGAGCCGGCGGTGCCGGCAACCCGAACGGCGTCATCGGCGCAATCCTCTCCCGCTCGGCACGCCCCTCACCCTCACAGCAACTCCGTAAAGTCATGAATATCCTCGAAGTACGTCGACGGGGCCACGGTCTCGACGATGCTTCGCCGGTAGTCCTGCGTGGCCGGGTCGCGTTCGTTCAGGTCGGCGAGGAAGGGCGGGACGGGCTGGCCGTCCGGGCCGGCGATGACCTTCACCACCGGCATCGAACTCCCCGACAGCTGGGAGGGCTTCGACAGGACGACGCCGACTTCGTCCGAATCCAGGCGGACGACGGTGCCGACCGGGACCGAACCGACCGTGTTCACGAAGACCTTCACGAGGGCCGGGTCGAACAGCTCGGCGCCGGGTGACATGAGGAGGTTGATCGCGTCCTCGGGCGAGCAGGCCG
>JBDLIY010000247.1:0-6228 GCA_039714635.1 Planctomycetota bacterium | reverse complement strand
CCTCGATCCCGTCGGCGAGCAGGCCGCGCTGCTCGAGCCCGGTGAGCACCTCGAGCACCTCGGAGACACGACGAAAGACCCCGCTCCGGACCGCGGCGCGGATCCGATCCCGCGGCGCGCTCGTGTCCACGAGCAGCCGCGCGTGCTCGAAGTGCAGGGGCGGGGACCCCGGGAAGAGACGGAGACCGCGCTCGACCCGCCGGGCGGCTTCCTCCTTCCGGCCGATCCTCCGGAGGCACCACACCTGGCGCCCGAGGTTGTCCGGGCCCGGACGTCCGTGGGTCACCTCGGCCTCGAGCTGGACCAGCGCCTCCGCCGGCCGGCCGGTGGCCATGAGCAGGTCCGCATAGATGGCGCGGAGGGCCGGATCGCGCGGGTCGTCCCGCACCGCGGCCTCGACCAGCGACATCCCCTCGGTCCGGCGGCCCCGGTGGAAGAGGTTCGCGCCGAGAGAGCCCCGGGCGGTCGGCTGGCCGGGGACCTTGTCGAGCACGTGCCGGAGGTTGACCTCCTCTCCGGTCCGGTCGCCGCGGGCGCGCGCGAGATGGGCGAACCCCATGTCCACCAGCCAGGACGCGGGATTCTCCTCTCTCGCGCGCCGGAACTTCTCCTCCGCGCCCTCCAGGTCGCCCCGGCGCAGCAGCGAGAGTCCGTTGTTGTAGTGCCAGGTCGTCTTCTCGGCGCGGTTGCGGGGCAGGCGGGGGACACCGAAGACGCTCGCGACGGCGGTGCCGTTCGCCAGCAGCGCGGCCAGCACGATCAGCATGATCGCGACGCTCCGCCGCGGCCCCGTGAGGATCGCGCCGATCGCCAGCGTGGCGAGGGGGAAGACCGCCGGCAGCACGGGCGCCCGGTAGTGACCGAGGGGGAAGAAGATCGTCAGGCCGGCCCAGTAGGCGACGTAGAGCAGCACGAACGGCAGCGCGTCGCGCTTTCGGAGGAGCACGAGGATCGCGCCGGCCAGCGCCAGCGGCGACAGGATCCAGAACGACAGCGGCAGGAACCGCAGGAACGACGTCTCCGTCCGCCGCATCTCGTAGTACTGGCTCGACGGCGGTTCGAACCCGTTCAGGAAGTAGACGGCCTTGCGGACGAGATATCCCGCGGCCGTGCCCGGGTTCTCGCCCATCGTCCGGAGCGTCCGCCGCTGCCAGTACTTCGAGAACTCCGAGGGCGCGAGCGGGCGGCCGGCGTTCCGCTCCGCGACGGCGATCGCGTCGGTCTCGACGAACCGCGGGTTGAAGCGGACCTCCCTCGATGTCATCCGCCCGGTCTCCCACGCCTCCGGGTTGTTGCATTGCCAGAGGTTGATTCCCATGCTCGTCGTGACGGGGACGAAGTCCTTCCCCACGACGGCGTTTCGCGCCGTGACGGGCAGGACCACGACGACGATCCCGGCGAAGAGGGCGGCGGTGCGGACGGCGGCGAAGCGAACCCGGCCGCCGGTCGGTCCCAGGCGCAGCAGCCAGATCGGCAGCAGCAGGGCGAACAGTCCGACGTTCGGCCGGGCGAGGACGGCGAGGCCGAGGGGGATCCCGGCGACGGCGGCGCGGAGGAGTGTCGGGCGGTCGGCGAGCCGGCCCAGGCAGACCAGCGTCAGCGCGTTCAGAAAGACCGCGACGGCCACGATCATCACCTGCTGCTCGTAGAAGATCGTCACCGGGTAGGTCGCGGCGATCAGCGCGGCGCCGAGGGCGTGGACGGGGCCGAGGAAGCGGCGTGTCGCGGTGGCGATCAGCAGGACGGAGCCGAGCCCGACGAGTCCCTGGAGGATGCGGATGACGAGGACGGGGTCGTCGGGGAAAAGCGCGACGACGGGGGAGAGCAGGTAGGGGTAGAGCGGGTTGAGGAAGAACGGCCGGTCGCCGAGGACGTTCCCGCCGGCGATTTCCCCGGCCCAGCGGAGGAAGACCCCGGAGTCGAGCCCGGGCTCGTGGAACGCCGGGTCGGCCGCCTGCAGGTCGAAGTAGACGGCGACGCGGAGGACGGCGCCGAGGAGCACGATCCCGGCGAGGACCCACGGGTAGCGGGCGGTGAGCCAGGCGGCGAGGGCGTCGAGGCGGCGCGGCATGGGGAGAGGGTAGGGGCGTGAGTGGGGGAGGTCAAACCGCAGGGGGGTGCCGCGGAACAAATCTCCCGGATTGTCGGCGCGAAAACAGGTGCTCGATTGAATCCATAGACAAAGGGCGACGACTTCGTTGTGGGGGGAAGTGATCCCGAGCCGGCCGTCCGGCCGCGGGGGAACTCCACAACGGATCAACGTCGACGCGGAGTCAACCGCCTCCCGCGGACTTCCGACTCCGGGTCTGCGCGCCAGGGGAAAGGCCGCTCGTGACCGCGAGCGGAGCTTGAAAGGAGTGAGAATGAGACGCGCATTGATGTTCCTGGGCCTCCTGGCCCTCATCGCCGTGCCGCTGATCACCGTTTCCGGTGGGAGCGGCGACAAGGAGTACTCCTACCTCGTCATCGCGACCGCGGACGACGAGCTGCCGGCGAAGCTGGCCGACAGCATCTCGGACGCGGGCGGGAAGCTGCTCCGCTCGCACGACAAACTCGGAATCGCGGTGGCGGTCTCCAGTGACGAGGACTTCGCGGAGGACGCGGCGAAGATCAAGGGGATCCGGTCCGTCATCGGCAACATGTACCTGCCGTCGGTCCTGCCCGAAGGCAGCCAGAGGCTCACGAAGGACGACCTCGGCGACGACGTCGACCCGAGTGACGACCCCCTCCACTTCCTCCAGTGGCCGCTCGAGGCGATCGACGCCGATGGCGCCTGGGACGAGGGATACACGGGGGCCGGCGTGATCGTGGCGGTCCTCGATACGGGTGTCGCCGGGACTCACCCGGACCTGAAGGCGAACGTCCTCGACGAGGACGCGATCTCCTTCGCGTACGACAGCGACGGGAACCTGGAGGACTGGGACCCGACGGACGACGTCGATCCGTTGGACCCGTACTCCTACTTCGACCACGGCACCCACGTCGCGGGGATCATCGCGGCGGTGGACAACGACATCGGCGTCATCGGGGTCGCGCCGGACGCGAAGATCCTTCCCGTCCAGGTGCTCTCCCGGGACTTCGGCTACGGGCACTTCGACTGGATCGCGGCGGGCATCGTCTACGCCGCGGACAACGGGGCCCACGTGATCAACCTGAGCCTCGGCGGCTACCTGGAGAACTCGGGCTACTACGACGAGTACGAGGACAAGACGTACTCGGCGAAGGAGGTCGCCGAAGCCCTCGTCGCGATGGGGCGGGCGATCAACTACGCCCACCAGAAGGGCTGTGTGGTCGTGGCCGCGATCGGCAACGACGCGATGGATCTCGACAAGGACAAGGACGGGGTCTTCTCGCCGGCGGAGCAGCAGCACGTCATCTCCGTCGCCGCCACCGGCCCGAAGGGCTGGTACGAGGACCCGGACACCGACCTGACGGTTCCCGCGATTTTCACGAACTACGGCCAGTCGGCCGTCGACATCGCGGCGCCGGGCGGGAACTTCGATCCCACGAAGGAGAGGTACTGGTGGGACTGGGTCTTCGGGCTCGGTGTCACCACCGACTACTTCTGGTTCGCCGCGGGCACGAGCATGAGTGCTCCCCACGTCGCGGGTGTGGCCGCGCTCGTCATCGAGGCGGGCGGCGGCGACATGAAGCCCGACCAGGTCTGGTCGGTGCTGAAGCTGACATCGGACGACCTCGGCAAGAAGGGGAACGACGACTACTACGGTCACGGTCACCTGAATGCGTACGAAGCTGTGAAGTGAGGGAGTGACGCGGGACCGCCGGGCTCCGAAGGTCGGGGCCCGGCGACGACGTCCGAATCAACGAAAAGGGGAACAAGGATGCGATTTCCGAAAACCCGGCGCGGACTCTTCGTCTGTGCCACGCTGATCCTGGTCTCGGCGGCGATCGTCTGGGCCGCCACCGACGTGACGGTCTCGAAGAGTGACAGCAAGTACGCCAGCGCCTCGATGACCGACGGCACCTACTGGACCTCGGTCTATCTCATGGAGAGCGACAACGGACTAATCCTCTCGTACGGCATCTGGGAGCGCCAGACGACCTATCCGTACTGGGTTGCCATCGAGCAGGGCTACGGTGAGATCGACAAGTCGGACGGCAGCATCGGGTCGACCAGCGCGTGGGTGGATGTCGACACGTCGGACATCGCCACCGTCGGCGACGGTGGCACCATCGACGTGGAGTGGACCGAGACCGGTCTCTACGGCTACGAGTCCACCAGCAAGAACACCTTCATCCAGGGCAACGTGAAGACCATTTCCTTCGGCGGGTATTCGAACACCACGGCCGAGGCGAGCGGAACCGTCCTGGGCGAGGACTTCCTCGGTACCGGCATGATCGGCACCAACAAGGGCAAGACCATTCGCCAGGTGAAGTAGCTCGACGTTCTCAGGCCAGCAAGTCCGACCGCCCGGGTTGATCACCCGGGCGGTCGTAGATTCTGACCGTGCATCACCTTCCCCGGGGTTCGTTCGCGATGGCCACGCAGTTTCGAAGCGTGGACCGGCTCGGCCGGGCCTGGAGGTCGGCGAGCGCCTCGACCAGGTCTCCCGGCGCGGCATGGCGGGCGAGGCTCAGGGCCGTGTTCGCGGCGGCGATGAACCGGGCCTGCTCGAGGCCGACGTTCTGCGAGATCCCGTTCGCCACGACCCAGTGGGCGACGGCGGCCCAGCTCCAGACGGGCGACCGGGTCCTGAGGTCCGCGACGGGAGGGGGGAAGCCCCCGGGCCCGCGGGTGCCGCGGATCAGCAGGCGGACGCTCTCGCGGGTCCGGCCGAGCCGGCGGGCGATCTCGGAGGCGTTCACGAGGTCGCCGGGCTCGATGCGGACGACCCGGGCCCCGGTCCCGGAGCGGGCGACGTCGTGGATGGCGGAGAGAACGGCCTTGGCCAGGGAGGGGGCCGTCCGGTCGAAGTCGATGAAGGGGACTCCATTGACCATGCCGGGCAGGCTGTCGTCGCATCCGGCTTCGAACAGGGCGTCCTCGACGTCCCCGGTGATCCCGTCGATTCCGGCGAGGACCAGGGTGAACGAGAAGGTCTGGTGCTTCCGGGCCCGGGTGGTCTTCAGGTGTCGTCTTGCCGGTGCGGGTATCGGTTCACTCTTCGTCGAATCTGCATGGCGTGCGTGTCGGCGATCTCCTGGTTCGGGTGTTCGCGGACCATGGGCAGCGTACCTGGGTGTTGACAGATGTCAACGCCGCGATTCGTGCAGCCGTCGCTCGGCGGACGGCGCCGAGGCGGCCGGCGAGTGTAGAGGGGAGGGGGGACACCTCGGGAGGAGGCGCATCCACTGCGTTCCTACGGTCCGAACCGGATCGTCACGAAGTCGCACACCGGCTCGTAGCCGACCTCCCGGTAGATGTCGTTCGACGTGGGGTTGGAGAGGTCGGTGAACAGCGTGCACCAGGCGTAGCCCAGGTCGTCCAGACAGTGCCGGCTCAGGGCGGCGACGCAGGAAGTCGCGTATCCCCGGCGACGGAGTTCCGGAGGCGTGTACACGTAGGTGATCTTGATGCCCTGTCCGGCCGGGCGCACCTTCACGGCCATCGAGACCACGGCACCGTCATCCACCCAGACGAAGAGGCTGCCGGCCTCGATGAGACGCCGCACGGCGGCCGGGATGTCACGCGGCGGGTCGTCCGGGATGGCTTCCTCGTTGAACGCATCCGTCCAGCGGATGAGCAGGTCGAGGTCGTCCGGTCCGGCCGCGCGCAGTCGGCCGTCCGCGGGCCGGGCGGGGGGGATGACCTCCCGCAGTTCGTAGCACCGCATGTTCATCGTGGCCCGGAACGGCTGGTCGGTGATCCGTGCCCAGTCGGCGGCGCAGGCCTCGGCCTCTGCCCTCGGCCCGACCACCCCGGGCACGGGCCAGTTGCCGTCGCGGAGGACGGCGATCAGGTCGGGCAGGGCGTCCGGGGGCGTCCCTCGGGCGAGGAGCAGATTGTAGGGTGGGGTCAGGATGGCGGCCCCGGTGAGGGTCTCGTTTTCATCCCGGATCACGGCGAAGAAGGGCGCGGCGTCGGAGTACGGGGTTCCCCGGGCCACGCCTCGAGCGACGCCGACCAGCAGGCCGTTGGCGATCTCGTCCTGCAGCAGGTGCGATTCGGCGGCGGCCAGGAAGTCGGCGGCTTGTTCGAAGGTCGTGATCGGCATGGCTGGTGTCCCCCGATGCCTTCATTGTGCCTCCTGCCGGGCAGTGCGGGGG
>JBDLIY010000246.1:0-6268 GCA_039714635.1 Planctomycetota bacterium | reverse complement strand
GGGACAGGAGGTCGACGCCGAGCCCGGTGCACCAGGAGAGGAAGACCGCCGGGCGGATCCGGGCGCGGAGCCCCAGGAGGAGTACGACGAGAAACGGCCAGGCGAGCGTCAGGCCCCACGACGTGTAGTCCGCGGGCCAGCGGACCGCCACGACCAGGAACAGGCCGGCCAGGAGAAGGACCCGGACCCACCTCATTCGGGCCGCGCCAGCACGTTGACGATGCGGAGGTCCCGCGGATCGACGGCGGGGCGCACGTCCACCTCGGCCAGGCCGTCCCGGTTCTCGTCCTCGATCCGCAGGAGGGAGCCCACCAGGAGGCCGCGGGGGATGCCGACGGTGCCGCCGCCGGTGAAGACGGGATCGCCGGCCCGGCCCGCGCCCGCGGCGACGTGCTTCATCGAGAGGTCGCCGCCGGATCCGGCCACGAGTCCCTCGCGCGGGCCGTCCGCCGTCAGGATCTCGGACCAGACGCGCTGCCCGGCGTCGCCGAGGAGACGGACGCGCGCCGTCAGCGCCCGGACTTCGTGGACGACGCCGATCAGGGCCTCCCCCACGACGACGGCCTGGCCCGCCGCCACCCCGTCGTCCTTCCCCGCGGAGATCGTCACGGAGCCGCGCCAGGGCGAGGCGTCCCGCGCGATCACTTCCGCCTCGATGCGTACGGGCTTGCGCCGCCAGAAGGCGGGATCGCGCATCTTCAGGTTTTCGGAGGTGGCGACGGCGAGCAGCCGGGCCTCGAGTTCGCCGACTTTCTGGAGCGCCCGGTAGTAGGCGTCCCGCCACTCGTCGCCCGGCTCGGACGTGTCGGCGGCGGCCGCGCGCGGGAGGACGAGCAGCCCGGTGTCGAGGATGCCGGACAGCCACGCGCCGGACGGCGCGACGAACGGGAGAAGGAGGGAGAACCCGAGCAGCAGTTCGAGGCGGTGCCGCCGCCAGATGCGTGTCAGGATCCCTTCATGGGCCATGGGCCCTCAGTCGTCCTCGAGTTCCCGCAGGCGGCCCGACAATTCGCCGAGCTGCTCCAGGAACACACCCGTGCCCCGGGCGACCGCGGTGAGCGGGTCCTTCGCGACGCGGACCGGGAGGCCGGTGTCCTCGGAGAGCACCTGGTGGAGGCCGCGCAACTTCGAGCCACCGCCCGCCATCACGATGCCCAGGTCGACGAGGTCGGCGGAGATTTCCGGCGGCGTGCCCTCGAGCGCGCCCTTGATGGAGTGCACGATGTCCGCGATCGGCTCGCGCAGCGCCTCGCGGACCTCCTCCGAGGTGATGACGACCTTCCGCGGCAGGCCCGCCGAGAGGTCGCGCCCCTTCACCTCCATCGACATCTCCTTGCGGAGCGGGTACGCGGAGCCGATGGCGATCTTGATCTTCTCCGCCGTCTGCTCGCCGATCATCAGGTCGTAGACCTTCCGCATGTAGGCGATGACGGCCTCATCCATCTCGTCCCCGGCGACGCGGATGGAGACGGACTTCACGACGCCGGCGAGGGAGATGATGGCGACCTCCGTCGTGCCGCCGCCGATGTCGCAGACCATGCAGCCGGTCGGCTCGGTGATCGGGAGCCCGACGCCGATCGCCGCGGCGATCGGCTCCTCGATGAGGTGCACCTTCCGGGCCCCGGCACGCTCGGCGGAGTTGATGACCGCCTGCTTCTCCACCGCGGTGATGCCGGAGGGAATCGCGATCACCACGCGCGGTCGCACGCCCCAGGACCGGTTGTGGACCTTGCGGATGAAGTACCGGAGCATCGCCTCCGCGATCTCGAAGTTCGCGATGACTCCGTCGCGCATCGGGCGGACCGCGACGATGGAGCCCGGCGTCTTGCCGAGCATCTCCTTCGCCGCGAGACCGACGGCCTCGCCGCCGTTGAGGACGTTCGTCGTCCCCTTCTTGACGGCGACGACGGACGGTTCGTTGAGGATGATCCCCTCGCCCCGGACACAGACCAGCGTGTTGGCCGTGCCGAGGTCGATGCCCATGTCGGTGGAGAACATCCCGAGAAAACGATCGAGGACGCGGATCATCTCGACGACTCTTCCCTGTTCTCTTGGATGGAGTAGGTTTCCTGGAGCTTGCGCTCAACCCCCGTCGGCGGCCTTACACTACTTGGAAAGGATGGCGTCCGCCACGAAGTGGAGCCGGGAAAAAAGAAACGGGCGCGAGCCGTTCGTCCGGCCCGCGCCCGAGTGTGTTCCGAATAGAACCTGCGACCCTGAATCAGAGACTGAGGCAGAGGTCGATCGACCTCCGGCTCTAACCCTTGAACGGTCCCGCCCCGTAGTCCTTCATCGCCAGCCAGACCACGATGAGGGCGGCGAGCATCACGAGGGTCGTCACGACCACCAGGGAGGTGCCCATGCCGTCCGTCTGCTGGGGCTCGACCTCGTCTACGTACTGGTCTTCCTTCGCCATGTCGATCTCCTCGCCTTACCAGCGGGTCCGCGCGTCGTCGCCGACCTGGATGTCGCCCTGCTGCAGTTCCGTCTTCGAGAAACCGCTGCAGTGGTCCTTCGCAACGTCGTCCACGACGACCTTGCCGACGTACTTGTCACCGCGGTAGATCGTGAAGGTGAAGCCCTTCTCCACACCGTCGTCCTTGCCGATCGACAGCATGACGATGTTGAGCTTCAGGTCCACGCCGGAAACCTTCGCCTGCAGCGGCGGAGGGTTGTTGAGCGTCGAGATCTCACCGTACTCGTTCTTGTAGGCGGCGATCACGATCCCGGCCGACTCGACTTCCTTGCTGAGCTCGACGATCTTCTTCTCGAGCGCGGCGATCTGGTCCTGCGCGTCCATCAGCTCCGACTCGAGACGCTTCTGCTCGGTGGCCGCGTTGTTGGAGGCCTCCGTCGCCTGGCGCGCCTCGGCCTGCGCCGTGTCCTTCGCGGTGTTCGCCGCGTTGAGGTCCGCGCGCAGCGTGTCGTTGTTCTGCAGTTGCGTCTCGTACGTCCGCGACAGGCGATCGAAGTCCGCCTGCAGCTTGTTGTAGTTCACCTTGAACTGGTCGAGGTCGGTCTGGGCCTGCTCCGACTTGGCCTGCATCGCCTTGGCCTGTTCCTTGAACTCGTTCGCCTTCAACTCCTGCGCGCGGAACTTGACTTCCTTGGCGCTGACCTGACTCGTCAGGTTGGTGATCTCTTCGTTCAGCTTGGCGGTCTCGGTCTCGTACTGCGTCTTCCACGATTCCTTCTGACCGAGGAAGGTCGCCGATGCGCCGAGGAACACCACGGCAAGCACCAGGTTGAGCACGATCATAATTCTGGCAACGACACTCATTCCGCTCTCCCTTCAGGGTCCTGACGAGGGGGGGCTGTTGGCTTGACGAACCCCGGTAATGCCCTTAGGCGCGCCATTATTCGAGGGGCTCCAAAACCTGTCAAGACGAAAGTGATGCGTCGCCCGTCCCACGCCCTTTCGGACACTGACCTTACGTCGGGGCGCCTCCGCACCGCCTCCAGTATAACTTGCACGCGAGGAGAAGGAGCGTCATGGCCGCGGCGATCCACGCGAAAACGTCCCCGATCCGGGCGAAAACGGACCCCGCGGCCGTGAGCGGAACGGAATCCGCCAGAACCCCCACCACGTCCCGCCCCAGGGCGGCCCGGACCTCGCCCCGGGCGTCGATGATCGAGCTGATTCCGTTGTTCGCCGAGACGACGACCGGGCGCCGGTTTTCCACGGCCCGGAAGATGGTGATGTCCTCCGCCTGCTCGGGCTGGTGGGTGTCCGGATACCACGCATAGTTGGAGAGATTGAGGAGCACCTGCGGTTCGAGCGGCATCGCCTCCCGGACGATCTCCGGATAGATGATCTCGTAGCAGATCAGCGGCGCGAAGCGCGCGTCTCCCGCGGTGAAGACCACCGGTCCCTCGCCCTCGGTCAGGTCCGGGAAGTACCCGGAGTGACGGGCGATCGCCTCCCCCACGGTCTTCGTGAACCACGCCGGCATCACCGTGTACAGCGGCACGTGCTCGCCGCCTGGGACCGTGTAACGCTTGTCGTATCGCGCCACGCGATTCCCGTCGGCGTCCACCTGGATCACGGAGTTGCGCGACTCTCCCGTCTCCGTCGTGAGGAGCGTCCCGAAGAGGACCGGTCGTCCGCCCGCGGCGGTCGCGACTTCCCGGTGGAGCCGCCGAATCTCGCGGCGATGCCTCGACGGCGCGGACGGACGGTCGTCGACGCGGAACGGGAACATCGTCTCCGGCCACACGACGAGATCCGTGTCCGGATGCTCGCGCACGCCGTCCCACGTGAGTTTCAGGTGCGTCCCGTAGATGTCCCCGGCGACGCTCCGGCCGCTCCCGCCGCGAACCTCTCTCTTGCGGCCCTGCTCGATGCAGGCCTGGACGAGGAGGACGCGCGGGCCGTCCACGTGCGTCACGGTTCCCATCCGGATCGCGCCATAGAGAAGGACCGCGACGAGCGTCGCCGCCGCCACCGCCGCCGGGCGGAAGGCCCTCCGCCCCTCTCCGCCCCGGACCGCGCGGATCGTCGCGGCGATCGCTCCGTTCACGAGGACGATGAGCGCGGTGATCCCGAACGCGCCGGTGACGTCCGCCACCTGGATCACGGTCGTCGCGTCGGCCTGGGAGTGCGCGAGAAAGAGCCAGGGGAGGCCCGTCAGGATCCACGTTCTCAGCCAGTCGAACGCGACCCAGGCGAGCGGAGCGACGCCCCAGAGCGGCAGGCCGCGGCGCACCAGGAATCCCAGGATGAGCGACAACGGGAAGTGGAACAGCACCCAGATCGTCAGCGAGAGGAGGAGGACGCCGACGGGGGTGACGACCGGCGAAAGCCAGGCCATCCCGGTCCCGAAGTGCGCGAGCGAGTATGCGAAGAACGGAGCGACGAGGCGCCGGCCCTCCCTCGCATCGACGAGGAGGAAGAGCGGCACGAGCGCGACCCAGGCCAGCGGCCACGCGGCGAGCGGCGGGAACGCGAGCGTGGCCGCGAATCCGCTCGCGGCGCCCGTCGCGAGGCCGATGGCGATGCGTTTCATTTCGGGAGCCGGCCGAGAAGCCCCGAGAGGCTCTCCTCGATGACGACGACACTGGCCGCCTCCCCCTTCGCCGGGGACGGCCCGCCCGCGGGAATGCGGAGCAGGGAGTTGGCGGCCGCGAACCCGAACAGGTCACCCGACCCGTGCCACGAAACGGTCTCGACCGTGAAGCCGCCCGGTCTCTCCACGACGTGTGCCGGGATGAACTGCTCGCGCGGGATCGCCTTCGGCGGATCCGACTCCAGCGTGGCGGTGACCCGCGGTCGGTGAACCGGCGCGTAGCCCATCAGGTACCGGAGCACGGGCCGCACGAGAAGCTCGTAGGTCACGGCGACGGAGACGGGGTTTCCCGGCAGCCCGAAGACGAGGGAGCCCTTCGCCGTCCCGAACAGCGCCGGCTTCCCGGGCTTCAGTCGGATCTTGTGGAACACCTCGTGGAAACCCTCCGCCACGAGGGCGCCGCCGACGAGGTCCTTCTCCCCCATCGACACGCCGCCGGTGAGGATCACGACGTCGAAGCTGCCGAGGGCCGCCCGCAGCGCGGACCGCATGAGGTCCGTCTCGTCCGGCAGGACTCCGAGGTCCTCCACCGTGCCGCGATCCCTCGTCACGCGCGCGACGAGCGCGGAGGAGTTCGAGTTCCGGATCTGCCCCGGCCCCGGCTCCCGCGCCGGCGGCACGACCTCGTCTCCGGTGGAGAAGATCGCGACGCGCGGCGCGTCGTAGACCCGCACGACGCTCTTCCCCACGGCGGCCAGCACGCCGATCTCCGGCGGGCGGATCCGCCGCCCGGGCGAGAGGACCGTCACGCCCTCCCAGACGTCCTGGCCCTGCGGAACCACGTTCTTCCCGACGGCCACCGTCTCGAGGATGCGTACGACGTCGCGGCCCTCCGACTCGGTCTTCTCGACGGCGACGACGGCGTCGGCCCCGGCCGGAACGGGCGCCCCGGTCATGATCCGGGAGGCCTGGCCGGCGGCGACGCCGCGCTTCGGCAGGCTCCCGGCGTGGATCGTGTCGACGACCTTGAGGGTGGCGGGCCGGTCGGCGTTGTCGGCGGCGCGAACGGTGTCGGCGGCGCGCACCGCGAACCCGTCCATCATGGACTTCGCGAACGGCGGCATGTCCAGGTCGGAACGGACTTCCTCGACGAGAACGAGACCGAGGGACTCCGCCAGGGGCACGCTCGTCGCCCGCGGCGGCGGCAGGTGCTCCGAGATCCGGCGTACGGCGTCGGTAACGCTGAGCAGGGAGTCGGACAT
>JBDLIY010000245.1:0-6284 GCA_039714635.1 Planctomycetota bacterium | reverse complement strand
GCCGCCGCCTTCTCCCGGTGGGAGCAGGCGGCGATGACGGCCTTGCCGCCGTCCTTCAGGTCCTCGCGGATCGATCCCGCGAACTCCTTCGAGCAGAGGCAGGCGTCCACCTTCGTCTGCTTGACGGAGTACTCTTCGCCCGGCAGGCCGGACAGGGCCTCGACGTCCAGGGCGTCTCCGATCCCGCAACCGGAGCAGATGTATACGGAGATGTCGTCGCTCACCGTGTCACCTCTCTCGAGCCCTGCCTGGCCGTCTGCACTGCCTTCAGAACCGTACCCGTCGCGTCCTTCACGGCGCCGGACACCTCGCCGGGCCGCTTCGCCGTGCCCGCCGCGAACACGCCGGGAGCCACGCCGTCTCCGGTGAAGGGCGACGCGGCCGGGAAGAACCCGTGCTCGTCCGTCTTCCAGGAGTCCGGGAAGCCGGCCGTCTTCGCCTCCGGCTCGAGGCCGGTCGCGAGAACGGCGAGGTCGGCCTCGCAGCGGACCTTCCCGCCGGAAATCGTGTCCTCGGCGACGAGGGTCACCTTTCCGGTGGCCGGGTCCTCGGTGATGTCCGCGACCTTGCCCTTGATGAGGGTGACGCGTTCGTTCTTCTCCAGCTCGGAGAGCATGAGCTCGAGCCGGGCCGGCGTCCGCCGGTCGATGTAGAAGAAGGTGGCCCGGGCGGTCTCCGACTGCTCGAGCACGTAGTTGATCTGCTTCAGGGAGGCCGAGCAGCAGACCGCGGAGCAGTGGGCCAGGTGCAGCTCGTCGCGGGAGCCCGCGCACTGCACGAAGGCGACGTGCTCCGGCACGACCTGGTCGCTCGGGCGCTGGATCACCCCGCCCGTGGGGCCGTCGAGGGCGGCGAGCCGCTCCATCTCGACGTTCGTGACGACATTCTTCGCCTTCCCGTACGCGAGGGTCTCGAGGTTCGTCGCGTCGTAGGGCTTCCAGCCCGTGGCGACGACGACCGTGGCGACCCTGACCTTCTCGACGGCCTTCCCGGCCGTGAGGTCGATCGCGTCGTACTTGCAGGCGGAGGCGCACTTCCCGCAGCTCTCGCCGTCACAGTGCGCAAAGTCGATCGCGTACCGGAAGGGGTACGCCGAGCCGAACGGAAGGTAGATCGCCTTCGTCGTGTCGAGCCCGTAGTTGAAGGCATTCGGCCGGTCCTTCGGGCAGGCGTCGACACACTCGCCGCAGGCGGTGCACATCTCGTTGACGCCGCGGGGCCGGGTCGTGAGCTCGACCTCGAAATCGCCGGGGCCGCCGGAGACGCCCGTCACCTCGGTGCCGGTGAGGAGATGGACTCCCGGGCTCGTGCGGAGCCGCTTCAGGTGGATCTCCACACCGCAGGTCGGCGGGCAGAGCTTCGGGAAGTACTTGTTCATCTGGACGACCCGCCCGCCGAGGTACTCGTTCCGCTCGACGAGGTAGACCTCGTGACCGGCCTCGGAGGCCTCGACGGCCGCGGAGATCCCCGCGATGCCGCCGCCGATGACCAGGATGGGCGCGCCGCTCGTTGCCGATGTCGTCACTTTCGCGCTCCGGAGCTAGGTTTCATGATTGGGGTTCAGGATTGAGTGTCCGGCTTCACCTTCCCGACTTCACATTCATGGTCGGCTTCCCGAACAGGCTGAACTCGAGCCAGCGGAAAGCGAACCGCATCAGCGCCTCGTCGTCCGTCTCGATGGCCGCGAGTTCGGCGGCGTCCACCTCGACGCGGTCGAGGAACGACGAGCCGAAGACGAAGCGGCGGAAGGTGTCGAGGTCGTAGGTCCCCATGAAGAACATCTGCATCTTCTTGGGGTCGAGGTCCTCCCCCGTCGAGAGATAGTCGTCGATCGCGAGGGTGCGGTAGAGCTCCCCCATCTCGTCGTACTTCGCCATGCCCTGGTCGGAGATCCACTCCTGGACGGAGTACTCGCGGTCTTCCTCGAAGCCGCGGCACTGCTCCTCCTCGAGGAGGAACCAGAACGCCTTCTCGTCCGGATTGTCCTTCCCGGGGGCGGCGTAGCCGACCGGGTACATGCGGCAGGCCCAGGGGCGGTCCTCGTAGACCTGGCAACCCTCCTCGCCGAGGAAGTGGCAGGACTTCTTCTCATTGTCCTGCATCTTCAGGAGCGGGGCGGGGATGCGCTGGTCCTTCGTGAACGGCAGGATCGTGAACCGGTCGAGGAGTTCGGTGGAGGTGAGGCCCAGGCGGTTCTTCAGGCGGAGGACGTCGTAGGGGGTGAGGACGATGTTCACGTCACCGCAGCAGTTCCCGAAACAGGGGACGCCGGGGTGGCATGCGAACTTGAACCTGTCATCGAGTCCGAGGCGCGGAGCCTCGTCGAGGATCTTCTTCTCGAACTCGGCGCGGGCTTCCCCCGCCGGGTCCGGTCCTTCCAAGTCCTTCGGGTCCGTCATGGGGGTCCGTCCTTCCGAACGTGGTCCCCCGGCAAACTGCGGAGACACGCTCCACGAAAAGAGGGGCTCCCCCCGGCTTGCGGGCCGGGGGGAGCGGTGTGTCGGTCTAGAAGATGAGGTGGATCGGCTTCTTGGTCATTTCCCACTCGCCGGACGCGGGGTCCCAGCGGGAGTTGACGAAGACGTTCCAGTTCTCGTCGTCCATCGTCGGGTTGTCGCTCCGGAAGTAGTAGCCCGGCCAGCGGGTCTCTTCGCGGAACAGGATCGTCCGGATGTGCGCCTCGGCCTGCCAGGTACGGTGGATGTTCTCCCACGCACGCAGCAGCTCGTGAAGGTCCTCGGCGCCCAGGTGGGCGTAGTCTTCCTTCAGGAAGTCGAGCAGCTCCAGACCCTTCTCCAGGTTCTCCTTGGAGGTCATGAAGTTGGTGGACACGCCACCCGCGTACTCGTCCATGATCTTCTGAAGGCGGAACATCGCCATCTTCGGACGGAGGTAGTGGGGGTTGATGTCCGGGTCCGTGGAGGCGGCCTGGTTCTCGGCGAACGTGTCGAGCGGCTTCAGGGTCGCTGCCCTCAGCTCCTCGACCTTGGCGGCGTCGATGTTCGGCTCATCGTTGTTCTCGATGATGAACTTGCAGGCCGCCTTGGCCGCGATCCGACCCTCGGTGAGGGAACCGGAAGAGAACTTGTGGCTCGAGGCACCCGAAGCGTCGCCGGCGGCGAAGAGGCCCTTCACCGTCGTCATGTTCGTGTAACCCCAGAAGTAGTCGCCCTTGGTGGCGTCGGTCTGCAGGTCCTCGGGACCGGAGACCCACGCGCCGGAGGCGCCGGAGTGCGAGCCGATGAAGTAGGGCTCACAGGCGGCGATCTCGGAGGCCTTCTCTTCGGGAGCGACGTTCGTGGAGGCCCACAGGAGAGCCTGGGAGATCGTCATGTCGAGGAAGTCTTCCCAGGCCTCGCTCTCGAGCTCCTTCAGCTTCTTCTTGCGCTCCTTCTCGTCCGGCGTCTGCTCGCTGATGTTCTTGATGGCTTCGGCCGTCTGCATGTAGATCGGGCCCTTGCCGTCCATCACGTCGAGCATCATGAGCCAGTTGCGAAGGTTGGCCGGAACCGGCTTGATCTTGCCGTACTGGCCCCACTTCTCCAGCTCGCCCCGGTTCGTCTGCATGTAGTTCTCGCCCTTGGCGTTCGTGGCCGTGGACTTGAACAGCAGGAACCAGGCGCCGACCGGGCCGTACGCGTCCTTGAAGCGGACGGGGATGAAGCGGACTTCCTGGCACGTCATCTCGGCGCCGGCGCGCACGGTGAAGTACGTGGAGGCTCCGGAGTTGAACGGGGGGTACCAGGAGCGGCCGAGGCCTTCGCCCACGGAGCGCGGCTTGAACACGTGGACCGCACCACCCATGGCCGCGATGACGGCCTTCGCCTTGAAGACGTAGAACTTGTTCTCACGAACGCTGAAGCCGACCGCGCCGGCGACCCGGTCGCCGTCCATCAGCGGCTCGGTGATGAAAACGCGCTCGATGATGCTGTCCATGCCGAGGGCGTTCTTGGCGGCTTCGGCGACGATGACCTTGTAGGACTCGCCGTTGATCATCAGCTGCCAGCGACCTTCGTGCACGTAGTTGCCTTCCGCGTCCTTCCAGAGCGGCAGGCCCCACTTCTCGAACAGGTGGACGGTGGAGTCGACGTGACGCGCGATGCTCGCCACGAGGTCCTCACGAGTGACACCCATCAGGTCGTTGCGGACGTAGTCCACATAGTCCTTCATGGTGTTCTCGCCGTCCTTGAGGCCGACGTACTGGTTGATGGCCGAGAGGCCCATCGCCACCGCGCCGGAGCGGTCCATCGCGGCCTTGTCGACGAGGGTGACCTTCAGGCCGTGCTTCTTGGCCCAGTGAGCAGCCTCGACGGCACAGCCACAGGCAGCCATTCCGCCGCCGCAGATCAGGAGGTCGGTGCTGACCTCGACAGTTTCGAAGTTCGGCATTTTTCTCTCCTGACCCTAGAGGGTGAACAGATCCGTGCCGATGGACTCGGGCTGGGTCGTGAGGAACTGGTCGTTGATGTCGCCCTCGGTGCTCCAGCCACCCATGGGCTCGGCCGAACCTTCCGGCGTCGTGCGGATGGGGAACTTGAAGCGCTTGAGGGACCCGTTGCGGAATTTGACCGTCCACATGATGGAGTCCGTGGACCGCATCGGGGAGACGGTTGCGCCCATGGGCATGAAGTCCGCGTAACCGCGAACCTCGACGGCCTGCGTCGGGCAGATCTTCACGCAGCTGTAGCACTCCCAGCACATCTCTGTTTCCTGGTTGAATGCCTTCATCGTCTCCTTGTCGAGCACCATGAGGTCATTCGGGCAGATGTACTGGCAAGCGGTCTTGTCGAGGGCTTTGCAGCCGTCGCACTTTTCTGGGTTGACGAAGCTAGGCATGCCGTGCCACCACTCCCTTTGGCGCTCTCCCGGGGGGCGCCCACCCCATTGCTTGCTGTTTCTGAAGCGCCCGGGTCGATCCCGAGCACGCTACCTGGGTCTTCTATCTGTGGCCGACGGGTCGCTTCGACCGGCTTCTCGCGGGTCGACGGTTGCCGTACGACGGTAACTCCGGGTCGCGGTCCGGACATGTCCGGGCGCCGCCTTCGGAAGATAGGCATACCCTCAGGCTGGCCCTGATTTGGCAAACACCGAGCCAATAAAGTCCGTCAGTGGACTGCGAGCCGCAAGTCGTTGATTCACAAGGGAGTACGAGCATTATGGAAGTTCCCGCCCACGGGGGGAGGGGGAGGGAAATTCCCCCCTCGAAAGTCCGGGAACCGGGGGAATCTCGGTAACTCGTTATTCAGACACAGGTTGTGCGAGGGGAAAAGTGCGTGGGGATTGAGTGTGCGGAGAATGTAACACTTGCACAACGCTTGGGCACACAAGTAGTTAGGACCGCCACGGCCGCAATCGACCACAAAACAGGCGTACGTCTGTTACGCGGACGGAACAACCCACGCCAGGCCGACCGGCCCTGCCCGCCTCGAAGAATCGACCGGGCCGGCCCTCCTGGAAGAAAGGCCGGCCCGGTGTTCTGAACGAGCGTCCGGTGCGGACTACCCGTTCTGGCTCTGGTAGAACCCCATGAGGATCTTGGCGACCTCGGGGCGGGCGAACTCGATCGGCAGGTCCTCGCCGGCGGCGAGCATGAGCCGCACCTTGGTGCCGGACAGGAAGACGAAGTCCTCCTTCTTGTGACCTTCCGGGGCCTCGCGCATCATGATGACCTCGCCGAGCGCCGAGCTGAACGCGGTGTGGTCGGCCTCGAAGATCTCGATGTCCATCGAGCCTTCCGGCACGTCCTCGTGGAAGATCGACTGGGCGTCGAACGGGCCGTAGTAGTCCCCCACGCCGGCGTGGTCGCGGCCGACGATGAGGTGCGTGGCGCCCATGTTCTGGCGGAAGAGCGCGTGCAGGACGGCCTCGCGCGGGCCAGCGTAGAGCATATCGAAGCCGTAACCCGTGATCTCCACCGAGTTCGGCGGGAAGTAAAGCTCGACCATCTTGCGGATGCAGGCGTCGCGGACCTCGGCCGGAATGTCGCCCTCTTTCAGCTTCCCGAGGAGCATGTGGATGACGGCGCCGTCGGCGCCCACACGATCCATGGCGATCCGCACCAGTTCCTCGTGGGCGCGGTGCATCGGGTTGCGGGTCTGGAAGGCGACGACCTTGTTCCAGCCGTTCTTCTCGATCATGTCGCGGATCTCGCCCGCGGTCTGGAACGTGCCCTCGAACTCGCTCGCGAAGTAGGAGAGGTTCAGGACTTCGATCGGACCGGAGACGATGAAGTTGCCCTGGCCGTTGAACGCGGCGACGCCCGGGTGCTCCGTGTCGTCCGTGCG
>JBDLIY010000244.1:0-6284 GCA_039714635.1 Planctomycetota bacterium | reverse complement strand
CGGCCCGGCCTACCGCGACGCCGCCACCGTGCGCGATCGGGACCGGACGCGGGGCGAGGTGCTGGCGGGGCTCGGGTGGCGCCTGACCCGGGTCTGGTCGACGGACTGGGCACGAGCGCCGGAGCGGGAGGCGGAGCGGCTGGTGGAGGCCCTCGTCTCCGGAGGCGTCGCGCCGCCCCCGGTGCCGCAGGAGCCCGAAGCGAAGAAGGCCCGGTCCCGGCGGAAACGCCGCGACGGCCTGCCCGAGGCGGAGCCGTGGAGGATCACGCCACCGTCGAAGCGCCGGACGCGGAAGGCGTTCTCCGAGGACAGCCCGGAGATCCCGCGCATCGCCACCGCGATCGTCTCGTACGAAGGCCCGATCCATCCCGACGACGTGGCGCGGCGCGTGGCGGACACCTGGGACCTGCGCCTCACCGCGAAGGTGAGGGAGGCGATCGACACCGCGGTCGAACTGGTCGTCGAAGAAGGCAAGGCGGACCTCCGCGACGGCTTCCTCTGGCCGCCGGGGAAGACGGACCAGCCGATCCGCCGTCCCGCCCCCGGCGCCGGCCCCCGCCCCATCGAGCGCGTCTGCGACGTGGAGATCGCCTCGGGCCTGCGCATGGTCCTCGCCGTCGACCTGCGCCTGCCCGAGGAGGCGCTGGTGAAGGCGGTGGCGAGGATCCTGGGTCACCGCCGACCGAAGGACGAGGTGCTGGACCGCATCTCCGTGGTGGTGGCCGCCCTGGCCACGGACGGGGAGCTCCGACGCGGGGAGCGGTTCGTCTCGATCGAGGAGGAGTGAGATGTCGGTGAAGCGAGTCGAGAGTATCCCGTCCGAGCCCGTTCCCGCCGGAACGGGGACGAAGAAGAAGGTTCTGATCTCGTCAGAGGAGGGGCCGAACTTCGCGATGCGGCGGTTCGAGATCGCGCCCGGCGGGTCGATGCCGAACCATACGAACACGGTCGAGCACGAGCAGTACGTGGTCGCGGGGCGGGCGACCGTGGGGATCGGCGACGAGGTCCACACGGTCGAGGCGGGCTGCGTCGTCTTCATCCCGGCCGGCGTGCCCCACTGGTACCGCACGGAGGGCGACGAGCCGTTCGCCTTCCTCTGCCTGATCCCGAACGCGAGGCGAAGCGAGCCACTGCACCGCGACGTCCCGCCCGACGAGGTCGAGATCGTGGGCTGAGCCCGACCCGGGGCTGTCACGAAGGCTCAGGTGATCGCCGGGCCATGTTGGCGTGAAGCGCGACGGACTGACGCCGGTGTTTCACCCGTCAGCCTGGCTCCGTGGGAAAACGGTTCTGGCGATTCGGGCCGGGGGAAAACGACGGGGCATTCCTTCGCCGGCGCAGACACGATGCCGGTGAGAGTCCTGCGGGGTTTCGACGGCGAGGAAGCGTGCGACGAATGCCCTCGGTCATCTCCGATCGAAGACAGCCTGGCTCCGTGGGAAAACGAACCGGGCCCCGGGACGCTAGGACTTCTTACGCGACCGGCGCTTCCGCCGCCGCTTGCGGTCCCGGATCTTCTCCTGCTCGCGCAGCCGGGCCGACGTCTCCGGGCTGACCCTCACCTCGATCTCGTCCACCAGTTCGCGGAGCGCGAGGAACCGGTTCAGCGCGCGGGAGCGTTCGCGGGACCACTTCACGACGAGGTCGAGCTCGGGATAGCGCAGGACCACGGCGCTCGCCGTCTTGTTCACCTTCTGGCCGCCGGGGCCGGGCGAGCGGACGAACTGCTCGTCGACGGCCCCGAGGTCGATCCCGAGACGCTCGATTCGGGCGCGCAACTCGTCCAGCTTCTTCTCGGTGACGGGGGCGTCCGCGGGAAACTTCATCGCCGCAACCTTACATCTCGCGGTTCCCCCCGCAATAATGAGCCTCCATGAAGTTCCTCCGGAAGCTCAGGGACTACCTGACCCGCGATCTCTGGGCGGTGGACCTCTCCGACTACCCCCCGCTCGTGCGGACCGCGTTCTTCCTCCTCCGGACGATCCTGCTCGCGATCCGGGGCGTCCTCACGAACAAGGTCTCCGTCTGGGCGTCCAGCCTGACCTACCTGACGCTCATCGCGCTGTTGCCGTTCGTCGCGCTCGTGATGGGCCTCGGCGCGAAGCTCGGCGTCCCGATGACCCTCGTCGAGAACTTCACCACGGACGTGCCCGACGCCACCCGGGACGTCCTGACCCGCATGGCGGACGCGTTCGAGCAGGTGGACTTCCGCGCGGTGGGCATCATCAGCATCGTGCTGATCGGCTTCGCGGCGATGCGCGTGCTGATGAGGATCGAGGCCGCCTTCAACGAGGTCTGGGGCGTGAAGCGCGGCCGGCACCCGTTGAAGAAGTACGCCGTCTACGGCGCGGTGATCGTCTTCGGCCCGCCCCTGGCGTTCGGCGCCCTGATGGCGACCGGCGCGGTCCTCGCAAACGACTTCGTGCACGAGGTCACGAGCCGCTCCGCTACGAAGGCCGCGATGCAGGTCATCGTCCCGCTGTTCCCGTGGATCGGGATCTGGATCGTCCTGACGTTCCTCTACAAGATGATGCCCGCGACCCGGGTCCGGCTCCTGCCCGCCCTCGCCGGGGCCGTCGTGGCCGGCAGCGTCATCCAGATCGTCCAGCGCGGCATGCTGATGGCCCAGGCCGGCCTCTACCAGCAGGGCTGGGTCTTCGGATCGCTCGCGGTGATCCCCATCCTGCTCGTCTGGATCTACTTCACGTGGATCGTCGTCATGTACGGGGCCGAACTCTCGTACGGCATCCAGCACGCGGGGTCGTACCTGTTCCTCTACGAGGACGAGGAGGACGTTCCCACGCACGCGGAGACCGAGGAGATGGCGGTGCGCGTCTCCCTGTTCCTCGCTTCGCGTCATGCCTCGGACAACGGGACGTTCAACGACGAGCAGATCGCGGAGGCGCTCGGCGCCGCGCCGCGCCGGGTCGGCTTCGTGCTCACCGGCCTCGCGGACGCGAAGGTGTTCAAGCGGGTCGGCATGTCGCGCTTCCGGCTGGCGAAGTCCCCGGAGGCGACGACGCTGAACGCGGTGATCCGCCCGTTCCGCGGCCCGATCCGCCGCGCGGTGGCGATGCGGGACGAGCCGTCGGGCGCCCACGCCGCGGTCGACCGCCTGAAGGGGATCGTGCGGGAACCGCTGAAGCTCACGCTGGCGGAGGTGCTGGCGTTCGAGGGGGGCGGGGCGGAGTAGTCAGGCCCGCTTCCAGTTCGAGTTGAGCCGCATGTACAGGTAGAGCTCGGTGGGCGAAGTGTGCTTCGCGTCGAGCAGCAGCTTCTTGAGGATGCCTTTCCAGCCGCCCTGCTTCTCCCAGATTGCCGCCTGGTAGGCCGCGACGGCGTACATGGAGCAGTAGACGCCCTCCTGCGTGGGGATGAGGCCGGACGTCTTTTGCGAGAAGAAGCTGGGCGGGGCCTCGGGCTTGTTGCGGTAGGCGTAGTACTCGAACGCGCGGATCCAGGCGTCGAGCAACACGATGCCCGCGAGTCGCAGATAGCCACCAACCGCCTTGGTCGTGGAGTATTTCACCGGCTTGGCCTTGACCCAGTCCTTGACCTTGCCCTCCTTGGAGGCGTACTTCCTCTGCCAGGTCTGGGCGACCTCGACGGCCCGCTTGGCGACTGCGGCGTCCGCGTAGCGCCAACGGCTCGTGAGTTCCTTCTCCTCGTAAGAGCCGAAGCCGATCCCCTGCTTCCGGCTCCCCTTCATCTGGCCGAAGCCCAGCGCTTCCACAACCTGGATCTTCTTGCCGATCACCTCGCCCGTCGTCAGCGCGACGTGGATGTGGCCGGTGTAGACGACATCCCCCGCCTTCGGCTTGTAGGCCATCCTTTGCCCTCTCTCTGCCGAGCGTCCCCCCCCACGAGCGCGCCCACCCTATCACTGCTGGCATCCGCCCGCAGCCCCTCGCTCCCCCGTTGCGTCCGCCCTTTCGACCGAGTATCCTTTCGAGCGTTCGTTCTAGAGGCGAGTGAACCAATCCAACGGGTGGACAGGGCCCCCATGACCGACTTCTCCTACCATCGCCCCACGTCCCTGGCCGACGCATTCGAGCTGGCGAAAGAACACGGCACGGACGCCGCGTTTCTCGCCGGGGGAACCGAGCTCGTCCCCGACTACCGGCGCGGCCGCGAAGAAGCGGGACACCTCATCTCCCTCCGCGACGTTCCCGGTCTGGCCGACATCCGGGACGAGGGCGGGGCCGTCCACATCGGGGCGATGGCCCGACTCCAGGACGTCGCCGACTCGGACCTCCTGCGGGACGCTTTTCCCGCCCTCGCGGAGGCGGCCGCCACGATCGGCGGGAGTCAGGTGAGGCACCAGGGGACGATCGGCGGGAACTTCTGCCGCGCCGTGCCCTGCGCGGACACGCCGCCCTCCTGCATCGCCGGCGGCGCGACCCTCGAGATCGTCTCCACCGATGGGAAGCGCTCGCTCCCCGCGGAGTCGTTCTTCCTCGGGCCGCGGGCGACGGTCCTCGACACCGGCGAGGTGCTCTCGGAGATCGTGGTCCCCGCCCAGCCGGAGAACTCGGGGACGTCGTATCAGCGCTTCACGCTGCGGAAGGGGCAGGCGCTGGCCGTCGCCGCCGTGGCGGCGCGGGTGGTCCTGAACGGCGACTCGATCAGTTCCGCCCGGATCGTGCTCAGCGCGGTGGCGCCGGTGCCGTACTACGCGGTGACGTCGTCGTCGTTCCTCGCGGGGAAGCCGGCGACGGCGGAGGTCTTCACGGAGGCGGCCGGCCTGGCCGCGGAGGAAGCCCGACCCATCGATGACATCCGGGGGACGGCGGAGTTCCGGACCCATCTCACGAAGGTCCTGACCGAACGGGCCCTGGTCGAAGCGACCCGACGGGCGGGAGGTGCGGCATGAGCGGCGAGATCCTCGTCCACCTGACCGTCAACGGCCGCCCCGTCGCGCTCGGCGTGAAGCCTTCGACGACGCTGCTCCGGGCGCTGCGGCACCACCTCCACCTGACCGGCACGAAGGAGGGCTGCGGCTCCGGGGACTGCGGAGCGTGCACCGTCCTGGTCGACGGCCGGCCGGTGAACTCGTGCCTTGCGCTCGCGGTGGATCTCGACGGCGCGGAGGTGACGACGATAGAGGGGCTGCAGACCGACGGTGAGCTCCACCCGCTGCAGAAGTCCTTCGTGAAGCACTCCGCCATCCAGTGCGGTTACTGCACCCCGGGGATGATCCTGACCTCGAAGGCCCTGCTCGACGGGAACCCGGATCCGAGCGAGGAGGACGTGAAGGCGGCGCTGGCCGGCAACCTCTGCCGCTGCGCCACCTACCCGCGGGTCGTTACGGCGGTGCAGAACTGGAGGGACTTCGAGGACGTGCCGCTGACGACGAAGCCGCATCCGGACGAGCATCGCGACCAGGAGCGGGACCACGCCGTCGTCTCCCACGGCGTGACGAAGTACGACGGGCCGGACAAGGCCACGGGCCGCGCGAAGTACACCGCCGACCTGCGCTTCCCGGGCATGGTCCACGGCAAGATCCTGAAGTCGCCGATCGCCCACGGGATCATCAAATCGATCGACACGTCGAAAGCGGAGGCGCTGCCCGGCGTTCTCGCCGTGATCACGGGCGCCGACGTGCCGGACACGCTCTACGGAGTCAGCCCGGCGCGCTACGACGAGCACATCCTGGCGAAGGAACGCGTGCTCTACGTCGGCGACGAGGTGGCGGCGGTCTGCGCCGAGACCGAGGACGTGGCGGTGAAGGCGCTCGACCTGATCGACGTCGAGTACGAGGAGCTCCCCGCGGTCTTCGACGCCGAGGCGGCGATGGAGGACGGCGCGCCTCAGATCCACCCCGAGAACCCGCGGTTCGCAAACAACATCAACACGAAGGTCGACTGGCACTTCGGGGACGTCGAGAAGGGCTTCGCCGAAGCCGACCACGTCCGGGAGGAGCGGTTCGTCGGGAACCGCACGTACCAGAGCCCGATCGAGCCGCACGCGGCGATCGCGCGCTGGGAGGGGCACGCGGACAAGCTGACGCTCTGGTCGTCGACGCAGGTCCCCCACTACATGCAGAACATGCTGTCGCGGGTGTTCGACGTCCCGAAGGGGAACATCCGCGTCATCAAGCCAGCCGTCGGCGGCGGGTTCGGGGTGAAGGCGGAGACGACGCCGCTCGAGTTCTGCTCCGTCATCTTCGCGAAGATGACCGGGCGCCCCGTGATGATGAAGTACACGCGCGAGGAGATGTACGCGCACTTCCGGGGCCGGCACGACCAGACGATCGACCTGAAGATAGGCGTGAAGAAGGACGG
>JBDLIY010000243.1:0-6299 GCA_039714635.1 Planctomycetota bacterium | reverse complement strand
GGGAAGTCGTCGCGGAGTTCGACCGGCTCACGGGGATCCCGATGCTGATCAACACGTCCTTCAACGACCACGGAGAGCCGATCGTGTGCAGCCCCGAGGACGCCTGCGCGTGCTTCCTGAACACGGGGATCGACGCCCTGGCGATGGGCCACCGCCTGGCGGTGAAGGAGGGCGTCGCGTGACCACGGAGCGGACGCTGACGTGGCGGGGGAAGCTGCTTCTCTCGATCCTTTCCCCGATCGTCGTCTTCGGCCTGCTCGAGATCGCCCTGAGGATCGGCGGCTTCCGTCACGAGCCATGGCGGGCCCACCTCGAGGGGAGGACGTACGACGAACTCCAGCAACTCGAGATCTACGAGCCCCACCCGGAACTCCTCTGGACCCTGCGACCGTCGACCCGGCTGGACCTGCCCCAGGGCGGTTTCGTCGGGATGGAGACGAACTCGCTCGGGCTCCGCGACCGGGACATTCCCGGACCGAAGGGGCCGAACGACTTCCGGGTCCTCTGCATGGGCGACTCGGTCACGTTCGGGCTGGGTCTCGCGGACGGCGAGACGTGGGCGGACCGGATGGAGGAGGCGCTCCGACGGTCGCCGGAGACGGCGGGGAAGAACGTCTTCGTCCTGAACGCCGGCGTCCCCGGCTGGAGTTCCGTCCAGGGGATGCGCAACCTGGAGCGTCTCTCCACGTTCGAACCGGACGTCATCGTCTTCTGGTACGGCCTCGCCGACGCGCACGACATGCACGACCTCCCGGACAGCGCGCAGCTCATGCCCCTGGAGGGAGTGAAGCGGGCCATGGCGGGGCTCTGGCGACTCCGCGTGTTCCAGCTCGTCCAGAAGGTCGTCACCGGGGTCCGCCGCAGCACCGCCGAGGGCACGCGCGTGAGCCGCGCCGAGTACCGGCAGCACGTCGAACGCCTCTCGGACCTCGATCGGGCGGGCGGCCCGAAGGTCATCTTCGTCCACGAGCCCGAACGCTGCAACCAGACCATCGCCCAGCTGAAGCACGTCGTCGCGAGCGCCGAGCAGAGGGGGGCGGAGGTCATCCTCGCGCCCACGCGGCTCCTCTCCTGGATCATCCCCGTCCCGGACGGCTATCTCGTCAGCGGGAGGAGGACCACCCATCGGGGCCGGCCGGCGATCCTCTTTCCCGCGGACCCCCGCTTTCCCGGTTGTGAGAAGGTCGACCTCGCGGCCGAGTACGAGATGGTCCGCGAGAACCTCGAGAGCCTCGTGCGCCAGAAGGCCAACTTCGACCGCCTCCTGAAAGCGCTTCCGCAGGAGAGCGTGCGCTACCGCGACCTCTTCGGCGGGGCCTCGCCCGAGGAGGTGTTCATGGACAACTGCCACCTCACGCCGTTCGGGTCCCGTCTCGCCGGGGCCGCTCTCGCGAAGATCGCGCTCGAACGGGCCCGGTAGCCCGACCTTCTCACCAGGTTGCACGGTTTCCGCCGAGGGCCTGCTATCGTCGTTGACTCATCCCGTCCGCGAAGGAGATCCCCGTGTCGAAGAAACCGCTCACCGCCAGGGCCATGTGGAAGCTCCCGCGCGTCGGCGCGCCCGTCCCGTCCCCGGACGGCGCCCGCTCGCTCGTGTCCGTCACGACGTACGACCTCGAGACGAACGACGCGACCACGCGTCTGTGGCTCGTCCCGACGGACGGTGGGGAGGCGCGGCCCCTGACGACCTCCGACGCCTCCTCCGGCCGCCCGGCGTGGAGCCCCGACGGCGCGCGGATCCTCTTCACGCGCAAGCCCGCCGGCGACGACGCGGTGCCGCAGGTCTGGCTCATGCACGTGGACGGCGGGGAGCCGGAGCGGATCACGGACGTGCCGCTGGGCGCCGCCGATCCGAAGTGGTTTCCGGACGGAGAGCGCATCGCGTTCTGCTCCGACGTCTACCGCGCCGCGCCGACCCTCGCGAAGACGGAGGACGAGAAGGAGAAGCGCGACGACGAGCCGGTGAAGGCCCACGTCACGGAGAACCGGTTCTTCCGCTTCTGGGACAAGTGGCTCACGGACGAGAAGTTCCGGCACGTCTTCGCGATGGACCTCGGCGAGCGGAAGCCGGTCGATCTCACGCCGGAGATGTTCGTGCCCTTCGGCCTGATGGACGCGACCGGGCTCTTCGAGATCGCTCCGGACGGTCGGGAGATCGCGCTCTCCGGAATCAAGACGGAACCGCCGTACGACGAGGCGACTTCCGGGGTCTTTACCATCGCGCTGCCGGCGAAACCCGGGAAGGGGATGAAGACCCCGAAGATCACGGAGATCACCGGTCACCTCGAGACGAACGCCTTCGGCCCGGTGTACTCGCCCGACGGCAAGGCGCTCGTCTACGGCGTCCAGCGTGAGAAGCACTTCTACGGCGACCGCATCCGGCTGATCTCCCGCGACCGCAAGTCCGGCCGCGAGAAGCTCCTGACGGAGCACTGGGACCGTTCGCCGGCCGCGTGGCGATTCTCTGCCGACTCGAGGACGCTCTGGATCCTCGCCGAGGACGAGGGCCGGGTCGGGCTGTACGAGTTCGATCTTCCGGCGGCGCGCCGCGCGCCGAGGAAGTGCCCCCCGCTCCGCGTCCTGCGCGGAGGAACGCTCGCCGGCCTCGAGATCGCCGGCGGCCGCGTCTTCACCAGCAGAAACTCCCTCCGCGAGCCGCCCGAGGCGTTCGTCCTCGACGAGGGGGAGAAGAGGCTCCGCCGGCTGACGACGTTCACGAAGGCCGGGATGAAGCACGTCGCCCTCTCGCCGGTGAAGGACATCCGTTTCGAGGGCGCCGACGAGGAGAAGGTGCAGATGTTCGTCCTGCTGCCCCCGGGGACGAAGTGGCCGAAGCCGGGCCAGCGGTGGACGAAGCGGCCGCTCGTCCACATGATCCACGGAGGCCCCCACAGCGTGTTCGGCGACCAGTGGCACTGGCGCTGGAACGCCCAGGCCGTCGCCGCGCCGGGCTACGTCGTCGCGCTCGTCAACTTCCACGGATCGTCATCGTTCGGCAACGACTTCACGAAGTCGATCCTCGGGCAGTGGGGGGACCAGCCGTTCGAGGACATCGAGCGCGCTTCGGACGAGTTGATCGACAGGAAGCTCGTGGATGAGAACCGGATGGCGGTCACCGGCGGTTCCTACGGCGGCTATCTCGTCAGCTGGATCGCGGCGCAGACGGACCGGTACGCGTGCATCGTCAACCACGCCGGCGTGTGCGACTTCCAGACGCAGTTCGCCTCCGACATGACCTACGGCCGCGCGCGGTCGATGGGGGGCGAGCCCTGGGACAACCTCCCCGGGATGGACCTCTACAACCCGATGCGTTACGCGGCGGGATTCTCGTCGCCGATGCTGGTGATCCATGGCGAGAAGGACTATCGCGTGCCGTACGCGCAGGGCCTGGAGATCTACGGCGTCTACAAGGCGATGGGCCTGCCGGCGCGGCTGGTCGTCTTCCCCGACGAGAACCACTGGATCCTGAAGCCCCGCAACAGCCTGCTCTGGTACGAGGAGTTCACCGGCTGGCTGAAGCGCTGGCTCGGCAAGAGGAAGTGACGACTCGTCCCCGTCCGTCCGGGGAGGGATGTATAATCCACACATGTCCCTCGACCCCATCGCCGAGCGCGCGCGGCAGCGGCGCACCCGGATCGTCGTCAACAAGGCCTCCTCGTGGTCGGAGGCTGAGGCGTGGGATCTCTCCTATTGGCTCGAGATGACACCCGAAGAACGCCTGGAAGCCTACATGGCCCTGCGCGAAGACGTTCGCAAGGCAGAGGCGGCCCGAGCCGCCGCCGGGACGAATGCATGAATGCCGTTCCGGACTTCGAAGATCTCCTGACGCTGCTCGGCAAGCACGGGGTCCGCTACCTGATCGTGGGTGGCCTCGCGTTCATCTACCACGCGAAGCCGAGGTTCACGAAGGACCTGGACCTCTGGGTGGCTGCGGACGACGAGAACGTCGCACGGGCCAACCTCGCACTCTCCGAATTCGGAAGCCCCGCGCTCCTGGACCTCGGGGCAGACGACCAGGTTCTCCAGATCGGCGTCGCGCCGAACCGGATCGACGTCCTTCGGGCCCTGCCCGGGCCCGACTTCGGCGATGCCTGGGAACGTCGGATCTCCGCGACCTACGGGGGAGCCCCGGCCGAATGGGTGCACATCGAGGATCTGCTCGCCATCAAGGAGTCCATCGACGTACCCCGCCATCGGGAAGACGCCAGGGTCCTGCGCGAGGTCATTCGCCGATCCCGGGGCTGACCTCCTTCAGCACCGCCATCGGCCACGACAGCCCGGCGTCCACGTCGTCGAGGACGCGGCGGAGGATCATCGGAGCGACCATCCCGTCGTCGGCGAGCGCCCGCGCCTCGTCCGTCGACATCCAGCGGACCTCCGTGATCTCGTCGCCCGGCCCGGCCTCGCCCGTCATCGCGTGCGCGTTGAACACGAAGCGGACACTCGTACCGTCCGCGCGCACCTTCGCCGTGTAGACCCCGAGGAGGTCCGTCAGGAAGACGCCGACGCCGACCTCCTCCTTCGCCTCCCGCTGCGCCGCCGCCGCGATCGTCTCGCCGAACTCGACGTGGCCGCCGGGCAGGTTCCACTTTCCGCGCGACTCGTCCTTCTCCTCGCGCACGAAGAGCACGCGGTCGCGCTCCTTCAGCACGACGCTGGCGTGGACGAGCACGTGCCCGCTCATCGCTCGCTCCGGTACTTCGGCTTCGGAAGGTCGCCCGTCTTCTTCCACTCCCCGACGTCGGAGACGAGGACCTCCACCGCCTTGTCGAGCTGGCGGTCGATTCCCTTCGCCGCGTCCCCGGGCATCGGCCACACCTCGTGGTGGGGGCGGGCGCCGTTCTGCTCCAGGTCCTCGCCGTCACCGACCAGGAACCAGCCCCGGCCCGGCGTGCGGATGAACCCGAAGTCCATCACGCGCGCGCCGCCGGTGGAAATCACGCCGCCGCCCGTCGCGACGCCGACCACCTGCCCCCGGCCGAGCGTCCGGATCGCGTGGGCGAAGATCTCCGCGTTGCTGAAGCTGCTCTGGTTGATCAGCACCACGATCGGCTTGTGCCAGGACGCGTAGACCTTTCGGTCCTGCGGATAGCCGGGCGCGCCGCCGCGCTGGACGGTGTACGCGTGGCGCGGCTGCGTCAGCGCCGTCAGAAGGTGGTCCGCC
Organism: Planctomycetota bacterium; assembly: GCA_039714635.1. Classification (GTDB taxonomy): domain Bacteria; phylum Planctomycetota; class JAJSAM01; order JAJSAM01; family JAJSAM01; genus JBDLIY01. The sequence goes on along the minus strand of JBDLIY010000243.1, from coordinate 1,135 downwards.
GTGAACCCGCCGCCGTTGTCCCGCACGTCGATGACCAGCCCGTCCTTCCCGTAGCCGGCCGCGTGAAGCTGCCGCTCGAACTCGTGGAAACTGCCCCACATCATGCCGCGCACGTGCAGGTAGCCCAGCCGGCCGCCGGACGCCTCGTCGACCTTCGCCTCGCGATCCCGGACCCACTGTCGGTAGAGCAGCCGCCGGACTCCGTGGAGGCTCGACGGCCGGATCACCACCGTCCGCTCCTCGCCTTCCGCCGGGCGGACGCGGAGCGTGACGGCCCGATCCGGAAGCACCGTGAGCAGGCGAGCCGGGTCGACGTTCCGATCCACCGGCCGCCCGTCGATCGACGTCACGACCTCGCCGGGCACCACGCGGCTCGCCGCCCGGTCGGCCGGCCCGCCCTCGACGACGGCGAGCACCCGGAGCCCCGGCCCCTCGAATTCCGGATCCCAGCGGACGCCGAGCGCGCCGGTCACCTTCCGCCACTCGTCCCGGTAGCCCTCCCGGCGCTCCGGACTGACGGAGAAGCCGAGGTGCGAGCCGTTCAACTCCCCGAGCATCATCGAGACCACCTTGCCGAAGATCGCCCGGTCCGGCGAGAGCGACGCGTGACGCCGGTACTTCGTCCGGATCGCGCTCCAGTCGCGGCCGTTCAGCCGCACGTCGTAGAAGCGGTCGCGCATGATCCGCCACGCGACGTCGAACGCGGCGCCGTAGCGGGCGGCCACGTCGATCTCCTGCGGCACGCGGAAGCCGTAGCTCTCCGTCTTCGGCCCGGTCGTGACGGCCGGCGCCCCGCGGACAACCCATCGGATCGCCTTCTTCTCCTTCACCCACCGCGGGCCGGATCCCGTCGTCGAGGTCAGGAGCTTCGGCTTCAGGTCGTCGGGAAAGGTGACCGTGTAGAGACCCTTTCGGCCGTCGATCGTGGCGGTGAACGCCAGCCTGGCCCCGGTCGGCGACCAGAACAGCCCGGACTCCGTCACGTCCCGGATCGAGATCGAGCGCACGCGGTCGTGGATGCGGTCGAAGTCGATCGCGAGGGGCTCCGGTTCCTTCTCCGGCTCCTTCTCCGCGGGCTTCTCCTCCTCCGGCGGCGCCGCCTTCTCCTCGAGCGGCTTCTCGGTCTTCGGTTCCG